>DATCVD010000339.1:0-4861 GCA_036567125.1 Pyrinomonadaceae bacterium
GGCCTCCCGCACGACGGGGCGCGGCCGGCGCTGTGGCTGCGCCTGCTGCACGGGCTGCGGCTGCTCCTCGTCGCCGTGTGGCTCGGCTCGGCCGTCTTCTTCAGCACCGCCGTCACGCAATCAGCCTTCAAGGTGCTGCCCACGCGCGAGCTGGCCGGCGCGCTGGTCTCGCGCACGCTCACGATCCTGAACGTCGGCGGGTTCGTTTTGGGGCTGCTGCTGCTGGCGGGCGCGCTCGCCGGGCGCAGGCTCGCGCGCTGGTACGCGTGGGTCGCCGAGGCGGCCGCGCTCGCCGCCGTGGCGGCCGCGACGTTCGTCGGGCAGTTCGTCATCAGTGCGCGGATGAGCGCGCTGCGGGCGCAGATGGGAAAGCCGATTGAAGAAGTGGCGGCCGACGACCCGCTGCGCGTCGCCTTCAACGCGCTGCACTCGAACTCCGTGACCGCGCTCTCGGTCGCCATGCTGGCCGCGACGGTCGCGCTGTTCCTCATCGCGCGCAGAACGAAATAGGGCAGGAGTTAGGAACTAGGAGTTAGGAACTGGGATTTAGGGAAGAAAGGATTTTATCCTCTGTCTCTAAATCCTAACTCCTAACTCCCAGCCCCGATTCGACGAAGGAGAATCCCGGTGGAGACGATTGAGCGGATCGACGAGTGGCGCGAGAGCTACCAGCGCTGGAAGCGGATTCACGAGATGCGCGGCGACGACGTGGGCGACGAGTACCCGTGGGTCGAGAACCGGCGCGCGCCGTTCAAGCCGATAGGCCGCGCGCTGCCGATGCTCAACCTCGGCCTCATCACCTCGGCCGGCGCGTACCTCGACGGGACTGAAGCCTTCGACACCTCGATCCCCGGCGGCGACGCCTCCTTCCGCGAAATCCCTTCGCTCGTCACCGGCGCGGACTTGCAGTGGTGCGCGCGCGGCTACGACCCGGCGGCCGTGCGCGAGGACGTGAACTCGCAAGTCCCGCTCGCGCGCCTCTTCGAGTTCGAGGGCAACGGCATCATCGGCCAGTTCAATCAGGTCTTCTGGAGCTTCTGCGGCTTCGTCCCCAGCGCCGCGCGCTTCGCCGATAACGCCCTGCCCGATCTGGTCGAGCGCGTCCGCCGCTACAACGTGCAGGCCGCGCTCCTGATCCCGGCCTCGCGCCTCTGCCACCAGACGATGGCGCTCGCCGCCCGCGCGCTCGAAGCGGCGGGCGTGCCGACGATGATGCTCGCCGTCGAGCGCGAGGTGGTCGAGCGCGTGAAGCCGCCGCGCGCGACCTACTACCGCGGCGAACTGGGCCGCGTCGCGGGCGAGCCGAACTGGGCCGAGCACCAGCGCCGCATCCTCGACGAGTCGCTGCGCCTGCTCGAACCCTTCGACCAGACCGGCATCCGCAACATCAGCGTCGAACTCGAAACGGCGGTCGAGCGCGGTCGGGGGGAGAGGTGAGAACGGGATTCAGGATTCAGGATTCAGGATTTAGAAAAGAGAAGCCGGAATGACGGCAGCCGCGCGCCCGTCATTCCGGCTTCTCTTTTCTACTTCTGAATCCTGAATCCTGAATCCTGCTTTTACGATCTCCGTCGCCGCTGCGAGGGCGGCTCGTCCGACTTGGCGAAGTAGCCCTGACGGTAGGTGAGCTTGAGGTTCTGCCGCTTCAGTTCCGGGTTGGCGACCTCGATCTGGAGCTTGCGGAACGTGCCGTCGCGCCGCTTGTTCGTCGGCGAGTAGGCGACGAGATACTGCTCGCGCAACTCGCGCTGAATCTGCGCGAAGGCCGTGCGCAAGTCCTCCTCGTCGCGCGGGAAGTAGGCGCGGCCGCCCGTCCGCTCGGAAATCTTCTTGAGCGAGCCTTCGTCCACGCCGCCGTAGTTGAAGCGGTCGCCGATGCCGATGGAGAAGACCAGCGTCTCGTGCTTGATGGCCTGATCGACCGCCTCCTGCAACTTGACGCGGCTCGACGTGTCCACGCCGTCGGTCAACAGCACGATGGCGCGGCGCGTGCGCGCCGACGAGGTCGAGAGCACCTCGTCGCAGGTGACGAGGATGGCGTCCCAGAGCGCGGTCGAGCCGGCGCGGCTGCTGCCCGAAATCGGCGGCGTGCCGACGACCACCCCGCCGCCGATGTAGCCGGCCGGCGGCACGAACTCGACCTTGTCGATTGCCGAGCGGACGCGGGAGACGTTGCCCGTCAGCCCCACTTCGAGCACCGCGTCGCCGGTGAAGGAGACGACGGCCACCTCGTCCTTCGCGGGCCGCAAGACCGCATCGACGAACTGGCGCGCGGCCGCCTTCTCCTGCGGCAGCGTGTACTCCTGCGAGGCGCTGGTGTCGATGACGATGGCGAGCGTGATCGGGAGATCGACCTGCTTCTGGAAGGTGAAGATCTCCTGCGCCACGCCGTCCTCGGTGATGCGGATGTCTTCCTTCGTGAGCGCCGAGAAGAAACGCTTGTCGCGGTCGACGGCCGAGAAGAGGACGTTCGTCAGGCTGGTGTCAACGGTCAGGACTTCGTCGTCGTCGATCTGCTGCGCGTCGCCCGGCTTGGGCTTCTGCGGCGCGGGCGGCGGCTGCTGCTGTTGCGCGCGCGCGAACGGCAGCGGCGACCCGCCGACGAGGGCGGCGAGCGCGACGAGCAGCGCGAGCGCGCGAATGAAATTACTGCTTGAAAACATGTCAAAACTTAGATGTCGGAGGTCAGAGGTTAGATGCTAGTCAGAAGCCGGATGATTAAAGTTCGACCGGCCGAGGGCCATCCTTTAACTTCTAACCTCTAACCTCTAACCTCTGCCTTTTCACTGCTTCGCCGCCGTGTAGCCGCGGCGCGTGCGCACCTTGAGGCCGTCGCGGTCGCCCGCGAGCTTGACCTCGATGCGGCGGTAGGTTCCGTCGAACTCGCGCGTCGGCTTGTAGGTGACGATGTACTGCGAGCGCAGCTCCCGCGCGACGCGCGAGAAGGCGCGCTCCAAATTTATGCGGTCGCCGATGAAGAAGGCGCGGCCGCCCGTCTCGGCCGCGAGGCGTTCGAGTTCGCGGTCGCCGCCGTCCTTCGGCGTGCCCATCTCGACGCCGGGCACGCTCCCCGAAAGGCCCGCCTTCGTCGAGATGGCGAAGACGATGGTTTCGGTGGCCTGCGCCATCTCGATGGCGTCTTTCAGGTACGCGCGGCTCGCGTTGTCGTCGCCGTCCGTGATGACGACGATCACGCGCCGGCCCGTCACGCCGCGCATCTTCTCGTCGCACATCAGCCAGACGGCGTCCCAGAGCGCGGTGCGGTCGCCCGGCTTCTTGACCGAATCGACGGCGCGGTCGAGCAGGTCGTGGCGGTCGGTGAAGTCCTGCACGAGTTGCAGGTTCTCGTCGAACGTGCCGAAGGCGGCGCGGTCGCGGCGCGCGCGCACGACCGTGTAGATGAAATCCTTGGCGGCCGTCTTCTGGAAGTCGAGCTTGCCGGCCGTCGAACCCGACACGTCCATCAGGACGGCGACGTGGACTGGGACGCCCGTGCGCTCGTCGATGAAGCCCTGAATCTGCTGCGGCTGCTTGTCCTCGAAGACGAGGAAGTCGGCCCGCGTCAGGCCCGACACGGGCTGCTCCTTCTTGTCGAGCACGGTGATCGGCAGGCGCACCTCGCGGACGGTGACGGGGCCGAGGTTTTCCGGGTCTTGCGGCGTCGGCGTGGGGCGCGCCGGCTGCTGCTGGTCGCGGCCGCCCTGCGCGCCCGACGCGCGGTGCGTCGAGACGATAACCGCGGCGAGCGCGAGGGCCAGCAAAAACAGTCTGACTGTGAGTCTCATAAACTTTCGGGAAACTTAACGGGCGCGGGCGGTGGGCGAAGATTCTTTGCGGCATTCGCCGTCGCCCGGTTTCGATGCCCGCCGCGCGGGGGCGCGTTGCCTTCGCGCGCGCGGCCACGGCGGACTGGAAAGTATAGCAACTCGTGGGTTTCCGCACACGGCCGGGCGGCTGAGCCGCCGCGTCACTGGCCTTCGATCTGTTCGAGCAGGGCCGACAGGTCGGGCGGGAGCGGCGCGCGGAACTTCAGAAACTCGCCGCCGCGCGGGTGGCGAAAGCCCAGCCGCTCGGCGTGCAAGAACTGCCGGCCGAGCGAGGCGACGGCCGCGCGGACGCGCGCGTCGGCAATCGTGTTGTCCCGGCCCGCGCCGTACGCCTCGTCGCCGACGACCGGGTGCTTGAGCCAAGCGAGGTGAACCCTGATCTGGTGCGTGCGCCCCGTCTTGATCTCGACGTCGAGCAAGGTGTAGCGCGTGAACCGCTGCCGCACGCGCCAGATCGAGAGCGCGTGCCGCCCGCCGCGCACCACCGCCATCCGCGTCCGGTTGCGCGGGTCGCGCCCGACCGGCTCTTCGACGCGCCCGCGCTCCTCCTTCGTCGCCCCGTGGACGAGCGCGACGTAATACTTGACGACCTCGCGCGCGCGAAACTGCGCCGACAGGCTCTCGTGCGCCTCGTCCGTTTTGGCGACGACGATCAGCCCCGACGTGTCGCGGTCGAGGCGGTGGACGATGCCCGGCCGCGTCGGGCCTCCGCCCGCGGCGAGTTGCCGGAAGTGGAAAGCGAGCGCGTTGGCGAGCGTGCCCGCCGGGACTCCGGCCGCGGGGTGGACGACGAGGCCGGCGGGCTTGTTGACGACGACGATTGAGTCGTCTTCATGGACGATGTCGAGCGGGATGTCTTCGGGCGCGAAGTCGGAGGTTGTGAGCGGGCCGGGCGCTTCGAGTTCGACTGTGTCGCCCGCGCGCAGGCGGTGCGAGGGCTTGGCCGGGCGGCCGGAGACCAAGACCTCGCCGTCGTCGATCAACTGCTTCAGCCGCGAGCGGCTCGCGCCCGCGACGCGCGCCGCGAGGAAGGC
>DATCVD010000340.1:0-2191 GCA_036567125.1 Pyrinomonadaceae bacterium
GCGCGGGCGACTGAACGGTTATCATTTGACGGTGAGAGCTTCCTGAAATGTTGAGATTGTCGCTAAGCAAACGTCCGCGTCCGTTCGCCGCCGTCGCACTGGTCGCGGCCTGCCTGTCCTCGTCGGTGGTCGCGGCGCAACCGCGCCGGCCCGCGCCCGCGCAAAGTTCGCCGCCCTGCGCGGCGCAACCGAAAGGGAAGAGCGGCGCGGCGGCGCGGCCGTACACGCGTGTGCCTTCGCGCGCGGCGCTCGGCTGGGCCGACGCGGAACTCCGGCGGATGACCATCGACGAGAAGATCGGGCAGCTCGTCTCCATCGGCGTCAACGCAACGTACCTGTCGCAGGAGAGCGAGGAGTTCAAGGCGCTGCGCCGGCAGGTCGAGGTGAACAAGGTCGGCGGCATCATCCTGTTCCGCGGGCCGGTCTACGAGTCGGTGCACCTCGTCAACCGGATGCAGCGGCTCGCGCGCACGCCCCTGCTCGTCTCCGCCGACCTCGAATCCGGCGCGGGGATGCGCTTCGAGCACACGATCAACTTCCCGTGGAACATGGCCGTCGGCGCGACGCACGATCCGGAGCTCGCCAGAAGGCAGGGCGAGGTGACGGCGCGCGAGGCCCGCGCGCTCGGCGTCCACCAAATCTTCGCGCCCGTCGTGGACGTGAACAACAACGCGCAGAACCCGGTCATCAACGTCCGCTCCTACGGCGAAGACCCGCGGCTCGTAGCCCAAATGGCCGCGGCCTTCGTGCGCGGCGCGCAGTGCGGCGGCGTCATCGCCACGGCGAAACACTTCCCCGGCCACGGCGACACGTCGGTCGATTCGCACCGCGGCCTGCCCGTCATCAACCTGCCGCGCGAGCGTCTGGACTCGGTCGAACTCGTCCCGTTTCGCGCGGCGATTGAGGCGGGCGTCGGCGCGGTGATGTCGGCCCACATCGGCCTGCCGCAGATCGACGCGACGAAAGTCCAGCCGCTCCCGCGGGCGCAGGACTCCCGGCCGTCCTACGCCGACAGCGAAATCTTGGTCGAAGGCGCGACGCTGCCCGGCACGCTCTCGCCGCAAGTCCTGACCGGGATACTGCGCCGCGACCTCGGCTTCGACGGCATGATCGTGACCGACGCGCTCGACATGAGCGGCCTGACGATCTACTTCACGCCGGGCGAGTCGGCCGTGCGCTCGCTGCTCGCGGGCGCGGACATGCTCCTGAAACCGTCAGACCCGGACGCGACGGTGCGCGGCGTCCGCGAGGCAGTCGTGTCGGGGCGTTTGACGGAGAAGCGGATCGAAGAATCGGCGCGGCGGGTGCTGGCGGCGAAGTACGACCTCGGCTTGGTCAAACAACGCATCGCGCCGCTTGAAGAGATCGACCGCGTCGTCTCGAACGCCGACGCGCAAAGGCTCGCGCAGGAGATCGCCGACCGCGCCGTCACGCTCGTGCGCGACGACGCTCGCCTCTTCCCCCTGAGTGATTTAGTGCCGGGCCGGCGCGTCTTCAACCTCGCCATCACGAACGGCGAGGATCGGGCGTGGATATGGCAGCCGTTCGCCGAGCTGCTCAACCGCGGTGGGCGCAGGGTGGAGACGGTCGTGCTCGACGGGCGTTCGTCGGAGAAGGAGGTGGAGCACGCGCTCGACAGGGCGAAGGGGGCCGACCTCGTCATCGTCTCCATGTACGGGCGCGTGCGGACGGGGCAGTCGAACAGCGGCGCGCTGCCCGAACCGGGCGCGCGCGCCCTCAGGGCGCTGGCCGGCCGCAAAGTCCCGCTCGTCGGCATCAGCTTCGGCAACCCGTACCTGCTCGTGAGTTTTCCCGAACTCAGGACTTACGTGGTGGCCTACGGCGACATGCCGAGCCTGCAACGCGCCACCGCCCGCGCCCTCCTCGGTGAGATCGACCTCACCGGCAAGCTGCCGATCACCTTGCCCTCTCTCTACGTCCGGGGGACGGGAATTCAACTGAAGGGGCACGGGCTGAAACGAACCTAGACGAAAGACGCAACGCGGGCGGCGCGCTTCGTATCGACGAGCCAAAATTCGATGCCGTTTCGACCCTCTACCGGAAAAGATAGATTCACGTCAGGTTCGATCACGCGCTGCGTCGTCGCGTGCCTGTGCGTCTCCCTGTTCGTCGGGCAGACGCTCGCGGCCGGCCTGCCGGCGGCCGCGCCCGCGGCGGTCGGGATGTCGGC
>DATCVD010000341.1:0-12394 GCA_036567125.1 Pyrinomonadaceae bacterium
CGCGGCCGCCGCCTCGCCGTCGCTCACGCCGACGCCCGTCCCGACGCCCGCCCCCGTCCGGGTTATGGACGAGGCGTTTACACTCGACGAAGGTTCGCACCGCGCCGTGAGGTTCACCGTCCCGGAGCAGTCGCCGGGGGCGCGCCTCTCCGGCGGCTTCCGCGTCACGGGCGACGGCCGCGTGGATTTTTACGTGATGGGTGAAGGCCAGTACGCGAGCTTCGCGGCGGGCGCGGCACCCGAGGTGACGAGCCCGGTCTTCCGCCGCGAGCAGTGGAACGCGAAGGTGGGCGAGCGGTTGCCGGGCGGCACCTACTACCTCGTCTTCGACAACCCCGACCACGGGACTCAGGATGTCGCGGCCGAGTTCTTCGTAATCTTCGAGTGACCACTTCCGGGCTTGTAAAGTCCGGTTGCGAAGGCCCGCGCCGAGATGCGCATTATTTGAGCCTCCGTGGGAGGGCGGGGCGGTAGAGGGCTTCCCCACTTTAGTTAATGCGGCGGCGAATATTTTAACCCTAGTTGCTTAGGCTGTTAGCGACTTTGATCTGCGCGCGGGGGTCGGGCGGGGCAGTAGCGGCGTGACGTTCGAGCTTTAACGGGCCGACGGGCAAGCCGGCCGACACCTCAGTGCGGCATGATGGTTTACCGGCCCGCGCCGCAGGCCCAGAGCGCGGGCATGGACGCGGCGTTGGTGGCCGGCCGCGGGATGAGCCGCAGGAACTCATCCGTGAACGTGCCGTCGACGCGGATGCTGAAGGTCAGGCCCTCGCCGCCGTCGCTGCCGTGGAACTGGTTGACGGTGTCGAACCAGGCGCTGTACGACTCGACGTAGCGCCGCTCGCCCGTCTCGTGGTTGAGCACGTAGAAGGGCTTGCGACGGTTCGTGCGCAGCCAGACGAAGTGGTGGCACACGTCCGTGCTCAGGTGGTCGCGATGAGCGGGCGTGGCCGCGCCGGAGTCGTCGTAGATGATGAGCATCCGGCCCGTCGCCTTGAACGGCAGCGTCGAGAGGAAGTCCACCAACTCCGAGAACTCGCGGGCCGCTTCCGTCGGACGCCACAGCTCGGGCTTGTTGAGATCGAGGTAGTCGTAGGGCGTGCCCGGCGCGGTGCGCGTCAGCCAGATTTCGCGGACGCCCGGCGCGTAAGGCGCGCGCGAATCGAGGCGGTGCTGGTTGAGGAAGTAGCTATCCTGCCGCGCGGCGATGTGACGGCGGACGCGCTCCGCGACGTAGCCGTCCAGCGACTTGAGCCGTTCGACGTCGATGAATTCGTCGAGCGACTTGTAGCAGGGGTACTTGATCCGCGGATCGACTTCCGCCCTGATCATCCCGGTGTCGTCGGCCGTCGCTTTCATGGGTAAGGCTACTTCCCGACGCGCGCTTTGAGTCGGATCGAGGGCCGCCCGCGCCCTCGCCGCGCCGGCGGCCCCTGAGCAAACTTTCCTTCCGGGAAGAGCGCGGCGCGGACTCTACCAGCGGGGTTGAGAATGCGCAAGCAAGCCGGCGGGCCGCCTCAACGCCGCTCGCCGACGTGCTCGGCGAGCCGGCCGCGCGCCCCTCTCGTGTGTCTCCGCGACGGAGGCGGCGTCGCCCTCCCCCGCTCGCGGCAGCGGCGCGGCTACCGCCCCGGCTTGCCCGTCATCGGCACGAAGCGGACGGGGATCGTCCTCCGCTTCGTCACGCCCTTGCGCGTCTTCTCGACGATGACGATCTCCTGATTCTTTGTCCCGACGGGGATCACCATCCGCCCGCCGACGGCGAGCTGATCAACCAGTGCCTGCGGTATCTCGTCGGGCGCGGCCGTCACGACTATCGCGTCGAACGGGGCCTGCTCCGGCCAGCCCAAGTAGCCGTTGCCCGTCCTCGTGAACACGTTCGCGTACCCCAACTCGGTGAGCACCCGCCGCGCGCCCTCGGCCAGCTCCGGGATGATCTCTATCGTGTAAACCTCGCGGGCCACCTCCCCCAAGACGGCCGCCTGATAGCCGGAGCCGGTGCCGATCTCCAACACCTTGTCCCGCTTCGACACCTCGGCCGCGTCCGTCATGTAGGCGACGATGGCCGGCTGCGAGATGGTCTGCTCCAACCCGATGGGCAGCGGCTGATCCGCGTAGGCGTGCCGGCTGATCTGCTCGGGGACGAACCTGTGGCGCGGGACCCTGCGCATCGCCTTCAGGACGGACGGGTTATCGATCCCGCGTGCGCGAATCTGCTCGTCCACCATCCGGTGGCGCTCACTTTTGCGCTCCTCGAACGCGGCCTCGGGGCCGGGCCGCGCGCGGGAGTCCTGCGCCCCGCGGGATACTACGTAGCCGCCGCCGACGCCGCAAAATACCAGCGCGAGGCAGATCGGTAACGCGATTCTGATCGGTCTCATGAGCACCCCTTATAGAGCCGCGGAGTCTAAAACTTTTGTCCCCATTGCCTCAGGAGCGGACGCGGTTCGCCGAGAGGCCGTCTCGGTCACAACTCGGTGAGCTGCCGGAACTGTATCGTGTCCATCTCGATGAGCGTCTCGATCATGTCGTCGAGCTGGCGGTTGACGTGGCGGCGCTCGCGGGCGGGGACGTAGCGGTCGATCAGGTCGCGGCGCAGCGCGTGCGTGAGGTACGCGGCGTAGTAGGCGTGCCGCGCCTCGTGGAATGCGACCACACGCCCCCAGTCGTCGTTCTTGAGCGTGTTGCTGAAGTAGAGCTTCGCGCTCAGGTACGGCACGAGCGGGTCGCAGCGGCCGTAGGTCGTCGGCCCGCCCTCCTTGTGATCCGTCCCGGCGTTCAGGTACTTCGGCGAGACCCAGTGCACGTCCCACAGCCAGTGGGCCATGCCGAACAATCGCTTCCACCGCAGCAGCCGCTTGGCGAGCCACGGCGGCGACTTGCCCGGATGCAGGCCCAGCGACTTCCCTACTTTCCTCATAACCGCCGTACCCCCCCTTGTCGGCGCGGCGGCGCGGCGCGGCGCGCCCGCCGCCGCCCTCAGTACCAGCGCAGGTACGCCGCCACGGCGAAGAGCGAGGCCGGCAGCGCCAGCCCGATTGCCGTGCCCTGCGCGATCACCTTCTCGTTCGTGCTCATCTTAAACCCCCCGTGTCGTCGTCTTAAACCGGCGGCGAAGCGCGCTCACTTGAGCGCCGCGACCGCGCCGGTCACGTCCAAGTGAATCACCGCGTCGAACTGGCGCGACATGCGCGCCTCGAAGTAGTGGCTGCGGCGCTCGGTCGCCGGCAGGTAGACGACGCCGATGGCCCGCTCCAGACGCGGCTCGCCCATCGAGCGCGACAGTTGCTCCTCCGCGCCGCGCAGGACGAGCAGAAAATTCGGGACGCCCGTCTCGTGGAAGAGCGCCGAGTAACTTTCCGGCAGCGCCGGCCGCACCTTCATCACGCGCCCCTCCTCGCCCCACTCGCCGGCCGCCCTCACTTCGCCCGTGTAGGTCGTGAAGCCGACGAGGACGGAGTCGGCGGCGTGCGACCGTCTGATCAGGTGGCCGACGTTCAGCTCGCCGGCCTCGCCCATCTGGGTCATGCGCGCGTCGCCCTGATGCGTGTTGTGCGCCCACACCACGACCTTCGACTTGCCCGCGCCGAGCGCGTCGAGGTAGTCGGTCAGTTCGGTGAGCGTCTCGGCCATGTGCGTGTCGCGCAGGTTCCACGTCGAGAACTTCCCTTCGTAAACCTGCCGGTAGTAGCTCTCGCCGTTCCGCACGACGCGCGCGTTCTGGTAGGCCGAAAACAGATCGTCGTCGCGGCGTCGGTCTGGCCGCGCGCGCCACGCGGCCATGAGCTGCCGCATCTCCTGAAGCTGCTCGGCGGCCGGCCCCTCGCAAGAGCTGATCGTGCGCGCGGCCACGTCCTGCCCGTAGCGTTCGGGCTGTTTGCGGTAGCCGTTGAAGCAGCCGTAACGCTTGCGCGCGCGCTCGGCCGCCGCCGGGTCGGCGCGTTTGAGGTACTCGATCACGGCGTCGGCCGAGTCGGTCAGGCTGTACAAGTCCATGCCGTGGATGCCGACCTTCGCCGCGTCCGGCTTTCGGGAGTCGTTGTGCGAGCGCAGCCAGTTGACTAGGTCGCGGAACTCCGCGTTGCGCCACATCCAGCGCGGGAAGCGCGTGAAGCCGGAGAGCGACTGCTCGGCCGTCCGGTCGCGCCCGCGCCCCTGCGCGTACTCGCTGACGCGGTGGGCGTCGGGCCAGTCGGCTTCGAGGACGACGGCGTCGAAGCCCTTCTCCTCGACGAGGCGGCGCGTGATGCGCGCGCGCTCGCGGTAGAACTCGTGCGTGCCGTGCGTGGCCTCGCCGAGCAGGACGAAGCGCGCGTCGCCGACGAGCCGCATCAGCGGGTCGTAGTCGCCCGCCGCGCCCGTGACCGGGTGCGCGGACTTACGAACGAGCGCCGCCAAGGCCGAATTTTCCGCAGACTCAGCCTGCCGGCCTCGCACGCCCCCCTCCCGGCCGCCCCCTTCCGCGGGCACACACGCGTGAGCCGTCAGGCATGCGGCGAGCAGATGACAAGTTATGCCGAGAATAATACGCATAGCCCAGCCCTTCGCAGGCGCGACGCCGACCCGCGGGCTAAGGCCCGCGCGGCCGTCTTGGGCCGCCGGAGCCTGCGCGGGCAGACAGTTCGGATTAACGGGGGATCGAGAGAGTATAGGCGGTCGGGGGGGGATGATCTGTACCGGCCCGTACTGTCACCCCGCCGTCAGCGCCTCGGGGCATGACGGCCCCCGCACGCGCCCGCGCCGGCGGCGAGGTGTCGTGCGGGGTAGTGTCGCAAAAAATATTTTAGCCCCAATTAGTAGGGGCGAAGCGCGTGGCTTCGCCTCGTCATCCGGTGTGGGCGGAAATTTTTTGTAACGCCATCTCTCACATTGTTTGCGGGCGGGATGATGCCGAGCGTCAGGCGGCCATTGAGTGACAGGACGCGACGGGTGCAGAATGAGGTTAGAGTTGGCTGAAAATGGGTAAAACGAAAACCCACGAGCCCTTCTTCATGAAAAAGTCTGATCTGACGCAGTGGGGGGCGACGCCCGGATCGGTCACGGCCGGCGGATAACAACGGCACCCGGCGGGCGCGACTCACGGCGGCTCTCTCAAGCCGTAGTTCCCCGCGCGCCGCCGACGCCAAGCATCAGGCGGCTATCACTAAAAGAGGCATCGGGTCTATTTTATGTCGTCGTTTCTCGGCCACAGTTTAGCCGCCTACTCGCTCTTCTCCCTCGACCAACGGAAGCGGCCTTCCACACTCCGGAGGGCGATGTGGCTCGGGTGGCTGGTCGTGCTCGCCTCCGCGCCCGACATCGATTACCTCATCCGCGCGCTCGCCTCGCCCGCTCATCAGGGGAGCAGGATCACGCACTCCATCGCCTTCAGCCTGATCCTGCCGCTGGCAAGCGTCGGCGTGCTGTACTCCGTGAAGGGTCTGGAAAGTCGCCAGCGCAGGTTGATGAGCACCTGCGCCGTGCTGGCCGGGTTGTCACACTTGGCCCTCGATTTTCTGGTCGGCGTGAAGCCGCTACCGCTGCTCTGGCCGCTCGGCTCGACGGCTTTCATTTCCCCGGCCGGCATCCTGCCGAGCGCGGGCCGGGTACAATTATCGAATTATTATTTATACAGGAACGTGCTCATCGAGGTGGGCGTGCTGGCACCGATCTTTTACGTCGCGAGGGGGTTATACCTCGGCGAGATTAGCACCCGGAACAGAGCAAGGATGTTAATACTACTGCTGGTCGCGGGATGTTTTGTGGTGTGGTCGGTAAGCTTGAGCAGGTGAGAAGGGCGCGTGACCGCGTGGGCATCGCGCCTGACGGCGGCCCGCGCCCGGCCGGCAATCAGCGAGTCTCTCATCCGCAAGAGTTGTCCGTATCGGCGTCGAATGCGCGGCGGCGCTGCGGGGCGTTAGATGCCTTGCCCTTGATGAGCCATGACCTTCGAGGAACTTGTCGATACTCTGCCGAACGGCTTGCATGATGCTCGGGTGAGCAGCATCAGCATCGACTACCTTAAGCGGGAGGCGAACTTCACGCTCGATGTATGGATCGGAGATTCTTCCTCTCGTAGCGAAGGAGTCCGGGAAGCTTACCGGGGCGGAAAGCTGAAGCTATCCGGCCTCCTGTATTGTGCCATTGAGCCGCCCGATGCCAACTACCCTTACGCGGAGGCCAAGAAGCTGTGGGTAGATGCCGGAGACATGGAGTCGGCCCTCATCATGCCGTCCGTGAAGCTGCCGGGGCCGCTGCCGGAGGGCGCATTCGCCTGCTGGTTCGTCGTCCAAGACTGGAACTCATTCATTTATATAGCGGCAACGGGGGCAAGCCTTGAGTGGGAGGGATGAATATGCCCCGCGCCACTCGCCCTCACCGTCGCATTAGGAAGCGGATGTTCCGGCTCCGGGGGTGGCCGTTCACCACGAATCCGATCACGCGGCCCTCGCGGTCGCGCTGGAACTCGACCGAAGTCATGAACGAGACGGGCGAGCCGAAGTCGTCACGCCAGAGTCGCGCGAGTGGGATCGTCCCGTGCCGCCGGTGCTGCATTTCGAGCGAGCCATTCTTCGCCGCTACGCGGTACGAAGTGCCGAGTTCCTCGCTCTCGTAATCGCCGGCGTAATCTTCGAGCCGCGCCGGCTGGGCGGCGGCCGGCTCGTCGACCCTCGGGGCGCGGCGGCCGCGGTACTCGACCGCCTCGACCTTCCCGGCGGCGTCGCGCCGGAACACGAACTTCGCCCCGCCCGCCGAAAACTCACGCTCCGACCTCGGCGTCAGCGCCGCCGGCTTCTCCCGCGTCACTTCGGAGGTCAGCGTCGCGCCTTCGAGTCTGATCCGAACGTAAGAGCCGGGGCCGAGCCGGTAGAGTCCGACGTAGTCGCCGAGTTCGGCGGGCGGCACCGCGGCGGCCGGCCCGTCGGCCGTCGCCGCCGCCGTCGGCGCAGGTTGCGCCGCGAGTTCCTTCTCCAAGTATATGTCGGTGATCTTTTTGACGGCGTCGCCGACGTTGACCGGGCCGCCGTTCGAGAGCGCGGCCACGCCGAACTTCTGATCGGGGAAATAGACGACGAGGGAACTGAATCCGGCCCAGCCGCCGTCGTGGAAGATCATCGGCAGCCGGCGGTGGTCACCGTGGACGAGGCCGAAGGCGTAGTCGATGGTCTTCCCGTCGCCGAGCGTGCCGCGCGTCCGCGCGAGCGACAGCGCCGCGCGCCCGCCGGCCGTCCCCTCGTCGAAATTGATCAGCCAGCGGGCGAGGTCGTCCGCGGTGGTGAAGAGCGAGCTTGAGCCGAGCGCCGTGAGGTTGTTCGGCATGTGGTGATATTTACCGTCCGAGCCGCGCGCGTAGCCGAAGGCGCGGTCGGCGATGACCTCCGTGTAATGATCGCGGAAGCGCGTGTTCGTCATCCCGAGCGGGCGGAAGAGCCGCTCGTCCGTCCACTCGCGGAAGGGCCGGCCCGTCACGCGCCGGATCAACTCGGCGAGCAGGTTGTAGTTCGTGTTCGAGTAAGAGTACTCCGCGCCGGGGGCGAACATCAGATCGCGCTGGTTGTAGGCCATCAGCATGATCTGGTTGAACGTGATCACGTCGTCGAAGCGCCAGCCCCCCACCAAGAGCGCGCCGGGCCAGTCGCGGATGCCGCTCGTGTGGTGGACGAGGTGATCGACCGTGACGCGGTGGCCGAAGTCCGGCAGCTCCGGGATGTGAGTCCTGACGTCGTCGCCGAGCTTGATCTTCCCCTCCGAGACCAGCATCGCCACGGCAAGCCCGGTGAACTGCTTGGACACGGAGGCCACGTCGAACACGGTTGACGGCGTGACCGGGACGCGGTGCTCGACGCTCGCGAGGCCGTAGCCTCTCCGCAGGATCACCTTGCCGTCGCGCACGACGATCACGGCCGCCCCCGGCGCGGGCGTGCGGTCGAGTTCCGCGAAGATCGCGTCGACTTGGCTCGCGCGCTTATCCGCCTGCCCCCGCGCCGCCGCCGCGGCGGCGGACAGGTGGGCGGCCAGCAGCAAGAACCCCGTCGCCCGGATCAGAGTCGTTCCGCGGGGCAAGTGGTTCATCCGGTTCTCCTTCTTGGCAGAATTGTCCCGACACCGGAGGCCACGGCGGGGCGGGCGAAGGACGGCTCGCGGACTGGTGTCGAGATGGGTCGCCGTTTTTTCCCCGTTCGGAAATGCGGCTAGGGGCCGAGCAGTCCGAGGGCGACCCGGCGGCCGCGTTATGGCCGGCCCTCTTATTCGTAGCGCAGGGCTACGATGGGATCGATCTTGGTGGCGCGGCGCGCGGGGATGTAGCTCGCCAGCGTGGCCGCGGCCACGAGCACGAGCGGGATGGCGGCGAACGTCGCCGGATCGGTGGCGCTGACGCCGAACAGCAGACTCTCCATTAAGCGGGTCAGGACGAAGGCCGCCGCGATTCCGACGGCGACCCCGATCAAGACCAGCTTTAAACCCTGCCCGATGATCAGCCTGAGCACGCTGCCTCTGCGCGCCCCGAGCGCCATGCGGACTCCGATCTCGTGCGCGCGCTGCGTGACCGAGTAGCTCACAACGCCGTAAATGCCCACCGCGCCCAAGAGCATCGCCACGCCGGCGAAGATGCCGAGCAGGAGCATGCTGAAACGCTGGCGCGCGATTGACTCTGAGAGGATCTCTTCCATCGTGCGGACGTCCGAGACCGGCTGGTCTTTATCTATCCCCCACACGGCCTCGCGCACCGCGGCGGCCAAGCCGAGCGGCTCGACCTGCGTACTCACGACGAGGTGGCTCGGCACGAAGAATGTCGCTTGGACGTGCGGCAGGTACATTTGCAGCCTCGGCGCGGCGGTTAGCTCGAACTGCCGCACGTCCTCCGCCACCCCGACGACGGTGATCCATGCCGCCACAGAGTCAGGCCCGCCCGGTCGGAGGCGCTTGCCCAACGGGTCTTCGCCCGGCCAGAGGCGGCGGGCCATCGTCTCGCTAATGATCGCCACCGGGGCCGAGTCGGCCCTGTCCTGCCGCTCGTCGAACGGCCGGCCGCGCGACAGTTCGATGCCCATCGTGCCGAAGTAGCCGGGGCTGACGACCCGCGTCACGATGTCCGGCCTCTCTTGCGGCCCCGGATCGGGTCGGCCCTCGACGCTGATGCCGAACGTGTCGCCTTGAAGGGTGAGAGGAATCCAGTTGGTGACGGCCGCCGAGCGGACGCCCGGCAGCGCGGCCACGCGGCCCAGCAGTTCGTTATAGAAGGCCGCGCGCCGGGGCTGGTCGGGGTACTTCACCGCCGGGAGCGCGATCCGCATCGTCAGCAAATTGTCGGCGCGGAATCCCGGATCGACGTTGCGCAGGCGCAGGAAGCTGTTAACCAACAGCCCGGCGCCGATCAGCAGGACGAGCGAGATGGCGACCTCCGCGATCACCAGCAGGCTGCGGAGGCGGTTGCCCCGCCGGCCCGCCGCCGAGTCCCGGCCCCCTTCTTTCAGCGTCTCGTTGAGGTTGAATCTGGAGGCTTGCAGGGCCGGGGCCAGCCCGAATATCAGCCCCGTCAGCAGGGAGACTGCCAGAGTGAACGTGAGCACGTTGGCGTCGACGGCGACCGCCGCCACCTGAGAGACGTTCTTCGGGATGAAAGCCTTCAGCAGGTTCACCCCCCACAGCGCCAGCAACAGCCCGACCGCGCCGCCGATCACCGACAGGAGGACGCTCTCGGTCAGGAACTGGCGGACGAGCCGCCGCCGGCCCGCGCCGAGCGCGAGGCGCACCGCGATCTCCTTCTGCCGGACGGCCGCGCGCGCCAGCAGCAGGTTGGCGACGTTGGCGCAGGCGATCAGCAGCACGAACCCGACCGCGCCGAGCAGCACGAGCAGCGCCGGTTTAATGTCGCCCACGAGTTGTTCGTGCAGCGGGATGATGACGGAGCCGTCACTCTTAACCACGCCCGGATGCTGCCGCCGCAAGCGCGCGGCGATGGCGTCCATCTCCGACTCGGCTTGATCGCGCGTGACGCCGGGCTTCAGGCGCGCGATCACTTCGAAGGAGTTATTGCCGCGGTTGGCGGCCTGCTGGGGGGTGAACGCGATGGGAACCCACAACTGATCGTCGCGACTCGGGAACTGGAAGTGCGGCGGCATGACGCCGACGACCTCGTGCGCCTCGCCATTCAAAGTTAGCGGCCGCCCGATAATGTCGGGCCGTGCGCCGAAGCGGCGCAGCCACAGGCCGTGGCTCAGGACGACGACGCGGCCCGCGCCCGAACTATCCTCCTCGGCCGTGAACGCCCGGCCCAGTTGCGGCTCCGTGCCGAGCAGCGGGAAGAGCGAGGCCGAGACGCGGCGGCCGTCGATTCTTTCCGGCTCGCCGACGCCCGTCAGGTTGAAGCTCGCGCGGCCTATGACGGCCATCCCGGCAAAGACCTGATTCTGATCGCGCCAGTCGAGGTAGTTGGCCGCCGAGGCCGAATTGATGGGGAACCCTTCGAGCGTGCCCTCCTCCCAGACCATCACGAGCCGCTCCGGGTCTTTATACGGCAGCGGCCTGAACAGCACCGTGTTGACGACCGAAAAGATCGCGCTGTTCGCGCCTATGCCGAGGGCCAAGGCGATGACGGCGACGGCGGTGAAGCCCGGGTTTTTCGCCAGCATCCGCAGGCCGTAACGCAAATCCTGCCACAGCATCTCCATCGACCTGAACCCCCACACGGTGCGGCTGTCCTCTTTAGACAGGCTGACGTTGCCGAAGGCCCTCAGCGCGGCGCGGCGGGCCTCCTCGGCCGACATACCGGCCTCCAAGTTAAGTTCGGCCTCTAACTCAAGATGAGTGCGGATCTCCTCCTCCAACTCTTCGCCGGCGCGCCGCCTGTCGAGCCGCCGCGCGACGTACCTCAGCTCGTGCCACCACCCCATACTCAGCCCTCCTCCGGTACCGGCCGCAGCACCCGGCCGATGGCGGTGGCCAGCCGCTCCCACTTCGTCGTCTCCGCGACCAGTTGCTTACGGCCTGCGGCCGTCAGACGGTAGTACTTCGCGCGCCGGTTGTTTTCGGACGTGCCCCACTTGGCGGCGATCCAGCCGCGGCGCTCCAGCCGTTGCAGGGCCGGGTAGAGCGAGCCGTGGTCGATCCTAAGCACGTCGCCCGACGACTGCTGGATCAGGTGGGCGATGCTGTGCCCGTGCGTCGGGCCGAGGAGCAGAGTCCGGAGGACGAGCAGGTCGAGCGTGCCCTGCAGGAGATCTATTTGTTCTTGGCTGGCGGGCTCTTGCTTCATGGGCGGGTGCGCCTTCCCCGTTGGGTAGAACATCTACCGGAGAGTATTCTCCCGCTCGGGTAGAATGTCAAGGGGTAAGGGCGGCGCGATCCCGGCCGCGGGCCGTTCAGCCTTCGCGCAGGTTGCGGAAGGTGACGGAGTAGCGCAGCGCGTCCACCGGGGGGATGCTGTGCTCCCACACGGCGCGCGCCGCGCCCGCCAGCAGGTAGGCCGAGCGCGGCCCGGCCGTCAGGTTGGCCCGCTCCCACTTCCCCTCGCCCACCTTTCTCCTCATGCGGAGAACGCACGGCGAGAGGAGCGAGACGCCGACGACCTCGCCGAAGACGGCCTTATCGCGGTGCCAGCCGATACCGGCTCCCGCGCCGTACTCCGTGACCATCGCGTGCTGGAACTCCTCCGGCTCAAGGCCGGCGAACGCGGCGGCCGCCCGCCGGAGCGGGAGGAGGAAGTCGGGGATGTCGTCCGCCTTTCGGAGTTGGCGGCCTGAGAAGTCGTAGTGCCAGCCGAAGGAGACGACGCGGCGCTTGCCCGTGTAGCCGTGGAACTCGAACTCGCGGAAGGGCAGCTCGCGCACGCGCGCGACGAGCGCCGACTCGTCTTCGGGGCCGATCAACTCGGGCCGATAGCGGAAGCCGTCGGGAAACTCCGGCGCGGTTTCCCCCGCGTCCCCCGGATCGTCGAAGAAGTGAAACTGCGATGCCACGGCTCTATACTACGTGTGAAAGGCGAAGAGACGATCATGCTTCAGCAGGCGATGATCACAGGATTTCGGGAGGCTAGTCGCGGGGACGAGCGCGTCGCGGGGGCACTGATGTTCGGCTCCTTCGCGGTCGGCGAAGGCGACGCCTTCTCCGACATCGAGTTCGCGGTCTTCATCCGGGACGACTCTTTCGAGAGCTTCGAGCAGCGCGCATGGCTCGACTCGGTCAGCCCCGTGGCGGCCTACTTCCCCGACGATTTCGGCCACCACACGGCCCTCTTCGAAAACGGCGTGCGCGGCGAGTTCCACTTCATGCGCGCCTCGGAGGTGTCCGTCGTTGAAAGCTGGCGCGGCTACGGGTGGTTCCCCTCGCTCGACGCGGCCATCTTAGTGGATCGGACGGGCGAGTTGTCACGCCGCGCGGCCGCACTCGTCGGCGGGCCGCCGGCGCGCGGGGG
>DATCVD010000342.1:0-3198 GCA_036567125.1 Pyrinomonadaceae bacterium
GGCGCGGCGCGCGTCGAGAGCCGACCGCTCGACGAGTGGCCCGCCGGGCCGGTCGCGGTCACGCTCGCGCGGACGCCGGTCTCGCGTTCGGATCGTTTCCTCTACCACAAGACGACGCGGCGGGAGGTTTACGAAGCGCGGCGGCGCGAGCGCCCGACCGCGTTCGACGTGCTGCTCTGGAACGAGGACGGCGAGTTGACGGAGTTCACGCTGGGCAACCTAGTCGCCGAAATCGACGGCCGGCTCTACACGCCGCCGCGCGAGTCGGGGCTGCTCGCCGGGGTGATGCGCGCCGAGTTGATCGAGCGCGGCGAGATCGCCGAGCGCCGTATCACGCTCGACGATCTCGCCCGCGCTTCGCGCCTGTGGCTCGTCAACAGCGTCCGCGGCCGCGTCGCCGTCGTCCTCGAAGCCTGACCGAGCGCGCGGGGCGGGCGGTCGGCGCGTCGTCGGGTCTGAGTCGCACACGGCAACGCCGAAGCGAACGAGAGGGCAGGAACGAACGAGAAAGGGTTCTTCAGAAGTCTCGATCTGATGAGGGCGACTGCGGGGCGGCGGAAAAGTACGGCAGCAGCCTGACCGACTCAAGGCTCGCGGCGGGAGTCGGGCGGGGAGAAAAGGGCCGCGCGCGCGACACGTCAGTCGCGCGCGCGGCCGAATAGTTTGGGCGGATCGCTTAGTCCTTCCGCCGGTCGTGCGGAACGACGACGAAGGCCGTCTGCGTAGTCGTGTTGCCGGCCGCGTCGCTGAGGGTGGCGACGACGCGGTAGAGTCGCCCGTCCATGTCGCCGCCTTCGCGGCGCGCCTCGACCGCGAGCGGGTCGGCCCACGAGGCGGAGCCGCCGCTGAGCGCGCGCGCCGGGACAGCGAGCGGCGCGCCGTACTCGTCCGCGACGACGTAGGTCACGCCGGCCAAGCCCGAGACGGCGTCCGCGCCCTCGCCGCTCAGGGTGACGTTGACGGTCTGCCCGTTGGGCGGCCAGATGACGGACGGGTCGGCCGCGAGCGACAGGCTCGGCGCGGTCTTGTCTATCTTGACGGCGAGCGCCTGCGCCGGCTCGACGTTGCCCGCGCGGTCGGTCGAGCGATAGAGAATCGTCGTCGTGCCTTCGTCGCTGATCATGAACGCGCCGGTGTAGGGCGTCCACGTCGAACCGTTGTCGGTCGTGTACTCGGTCGAGGCGACGCCGGAGCAGCCGTCCGAAGCGTCGAGCGAGACGGAAACGTAGGTCGTGAACCAGCCGTTCGTGCCGTTCGGCGCGGCGGGCGTCGTCGCGGCCGCGGTCGCGGGCGCGTTCGTCTCGGCGGCGAGGTCGGCCGTCGTCACCTGCCCGGCCGAGACTTCGGCGACGCACGAGTGGAGCGTGTCCGAACCGAGTTCGGCGCGGACGAGGTAGCTGCCGGGCGCGAGATCGACGCCGCCGTAGAAGCCGCCGCCGTCGGTCGCGGTCTGGCGCGTCGCGCCGGTGTCGAGGTTTTCAATCGTGACCGTCGCGGTGTCGAGCGCGGACGAGTCGGCGCGGCGGGCGAAGCCCTTGAGGTGGCCGACCGTCGGCTGCGCCTTCCACGGGAGCGCGGGAATCGCCGCCGGCTGGCTGAAGACGGGCACGGGGTTCGCCAGCGGGTCTTCGTAGTTCCTCGTGCCGTCGACCGACTTGCCGGTCGTCAAGGCGGATGCGAACTCGGCGAAGGGGCGCGCGGGCGTCGCGCCCGGAGGCAGCGCGAGCGGGTTGTTCGCGACCGCGATGTTCGAGGTCGCCATCGAGAAGTAGATGACGCCGAGGTCGGTCTTGCCCTGCGCGGACGGGGCGAGCAGCGCGCGGCGCGTCTGGCGGAGCGAGCCTTCGACGGAGTTGTTGGCCGCGCCGATCCCGATCATCGCGCCGCGGTTGTACTGGTGGTTCTTCGTCCACTCGTTCCACTGGTTGAACTGGGCCGGGAGGCCGGCCGCGTGCTCGCCCTTGTAAACCATCGGGATGGCGATGTCGATGATCCCTTCTTCCGTCCACGCGCGCCAGTCCTGATAGACGCGCCAGCGGGCCTCGGCGTTGTTCCAAGCCGCCTCCGTCGCGGGGCCGCCGCCGAAGGCGATGAGCGCGGCCGAGACTTTAAGGTTCGGCTTGACGGCGAGCGATTCGAGATAGACGCGGCGCACCACGTTCGACACCTGATCGCGCCGCCACTGCGACCAGAGCGCGTCGCCCGTGGCCGGGGTTCCGCTCCGGCCGTGGCGCGCGTTGAAGCGCGCGACGCTCGTCTGGTTGTAGCCGACGCTCGCGCCCGTCGTCGGCGTCTGGCCCGCGATGCCGATCTCCGGGTAGCGGATGCGGTCGAGGTGCAGGCCGTCGATGTCGTAGTTGGCGACGAGGTGTTTGACGACCTCGACGGTGTAGGCGGCCGCCGCCGGGTGGCCGAAGTCGATCCAGAAGTCGCTGCCGAAGCGGTGGCCCTGATAGGTGATGGCGGCCGTGCCGTCGGGGATGAGCGTGCGGGTCAGCCAGTTGTCCGGCCCCGGCACGACGGTGTTGGTCGCCGCGTTGAAGCCGCCGTGCCGGTTGAAGACGTGGTTCGGGTTCTCGGGCGGGAACAGGTTCGGCGCGCGGCCCCAGACGGCCGACATGATGACGAAGGCGTGAACCTCGATCCCCTCGGCGTGGGCCACGTCGATCAGGTCTTGCAGCGGGTCGAAGCCGTCGGCGATGGGCGTGCGGTCGCCGCGGGGTTCGAGCGAGTTCAGGTACCAAGAGTCGCCGCGCCGCCTGACCTGCGCGAAGATGGCGTTAGCTTTCGCGGCCTTCGCGTTGTCGACGACGGCGAGCACGTCGGCGTGGTTGTTGAGCGCGGTGTTGAAGGTGTCAACCCAGAAGGCGCGGTACTCGGCGCGCTGCGCCTGCGCGACGGCGGGCGCGGCCGCGACGAGCGCGAGCGCGAGACAGCAGGCGAGGCGAATGGCGCGTCGCATCAGGCCGGCCGGTTTTGCGTCGCGCCCGGCGACGCGCGGGTGCGTGCGAATCGTGACTGACGGGCGGGCGAATGGGTTCCGCATAGCAAGCTCCTATTCAGGTCGGGTGGAACGGAATACTCGTATGGGGGAGTAGGAGCGACGCCGCCGCGCGGATGGGGGGGAGCGGGCGTCGCGGTGCGGTAAAGCGCGCGCGGACGGGGGAGAGGCGCGCGGGTTTGACTCGTCGGTCGCCG
>DATCVD010000343.1:0-3145 GCA_036567125.1 Pyrinomonadaceae bacterium
GCAGGCGCAGGCCCGAACATCCGCGGCGAACGAGACGGCGGGCGGCGCGGCGGCGGCAACGACTCAGGCGGCCGCGCAGGAGGCGTGGCACAAGCGCGCTTGGTCTTCCGTGCGTGGCTACCTGCGCCCGGTGCGCCCGTCGGTCGCGTTCAACCTGATCGACGGCGTGATCCGCATGACCTTTTTCCTGATCATGATCTTCAGCTTCTCGCTCGTCAAAGACATCCGCCGCGTCTTCGAGTACCACGGCGCGGAGCACAAGACGGTCTTCACGTGGGAGGCGGGCCTGGAGCTTTCGGTCGAGAACGCCCGCACGCAGCCGCGCCAGCACCCGCGCTGCGGGACGAGCTTCCTGATGGTCGTGATGCTCGTCTCCATCGTCCTCTTCTCCGTCGTCAAGTTCGACTCGCTCCTCTACAACATGCTGGTGCGCGTCGCGCTGATGCCCCTCGTCGCCGGCCTCAGCTACGAGATCATCCGCCTCTCCGCCAACCGCGAAGGCAGCCTCGTCTTCAAAGTCCTGACGCTGCCCGGCATCTGGCTGCAAAACATCACGACCAAAGAGCCGGACGACCAGCAGCTCGAAGTCGCCATCTTCGCGCTCAAAGAATCTCTCAAGCTTGAGCCGCGCCGGCATGAAGTCGCGCTGACGCCGCTCTCGTAAGGAAGCTGTTAGCTGTGAGCCGTTAGCTTTCAGCTTTTTGTTCGGCGGTGGAGTTGTCAGGGTACGCCGCGGGTAAGTATTTGATGTAAAGCGTTTGGCTAACGCCTAATCGCTAACAGCTAAAGGCTATCAGTCATGCTCGAAAAACTAGATCAGATGGAAGCGCGTTACGAGGAGTTGACGGCCCAACTCTCTCTGCCCGAGGTCTACACGGATCAGGCCGCCTACGCGAAAATTGCCAAGCAGCAGCGCGGCATGGGCGAGATGGTGGAGAAGTACCGCGCGTGGAAGGCGCTCAAGCAGGAGTTGGCCGGCGCGCGCGAGCTGTTCGAGTCGGGCGGCGACGACGAGGAGATGCGGGAGATGGCGCGCGCCGAGGTGGACGAGCTGACCGCGCGGCTGGAAAAGACCGAGGAGGACTTGCGCGTGCTCCTGCTGCCGCGCGACCCGAACGACGAGAAGAACGTCATCGTCGAAATCCGCGCCGGCACGGGCGGCGACGAAGCCTCGCTCTTCGCGGCCGAGGTGCTGCGCATGTACACGCGCTACGCCGAGCGGCAGGGGTGGCGCGTGGACGTGCTCGACGCGTCCGAGTCCGGCATCGGCGGCATGAAGGAGGCCATCGTGCTGATCGAGGGCGACAAGGTCTACTCGAAGCTCCGCTACGAGTCGGGCGTCCACCGCGTCCAGCGCGTGCCGCAGACCGAGACGAGCGGGCGCATCCACACCAGCGCGATCACGGTCGCCGTGCTGCCCGAGGCCGAGGAGGTGGACGTGAAGATCAACCAGAACGATCTGCGCATCGACACCTTCTGCTCGTCCGGCCCCGGCGGCCAGTCGGTCAACACCACTTACTCGGCCGTGCGCATCACGCACCAGCCTTCGGGCCTCGTCGTCTCGATGCAGGACGAGAAGTCGCAGATCAAGAACCGCGAGAAGGCGATGCGCGTCCTGCGCGCGCGCCTCCAAGAACTCGAAGAGCAGAAGCAGCACGAGGCGCTGGCCTCCGAGCGCCGCTCGCAGGTCGGCTCCGGCGACCGCTCCGAGAAGATTCGCACCTACAACTTCAAGGAGAACCGCGTCTCCGATCACCGCATCGGCCTCACCATCCACCAGCTCGACCTCGTCATGGAGGGCGCGCTCGACGAGCTCATCAACGCCCTCGTCACGCACTACCAAGCCGAGAAGCTGCGCGCCGAAACGGTCGCCGCTTAGCTCGGAGTAACGACTGATGAGTAGAACTCTTTAGCCCGGTTCGGCCGGAAGGTGAAAGTGGAACAACGACACTCCCGACCCGCGTCGCGCGCGCGACTGGCCCCCGCCTTCGCCTGCCTGTGCCTGCTGCTCTCGCTCGCGGGCTGCCGCGGGGAACAAGCGCCGACGACGAACGGCGCGGCGGCGACGAACGCGAACGCCGCCCCGGCGCAGCCGTCCGGCGAGACGAAGTGTGGCGTGCCCTACTACCCCGTGCGCGCGGGGCTGGAGAAGCAGTACCGCGTGACCTACGACCGCAACGCCGCGCCGGCCGCGACCTACACCGAGGGCTACGCGGACATCGGGCCGGACTCGTTCGCGCTGCGCTACCGCTTCCCGGAGATGGCGGTGAGCACGGGCTGGAACTGCACCTCGGAAGGGATGGTCGCGCTCGAATACGGCAAGCTCGAATCGGCGCGGCAGGCCACCAACTTCAAGATGGAGACGGTCGGCCGGACGGGCGTCACCGTGCCGTCGGCCGAACGCTGGCGCGAAGGCGGGGAGTGGCGTTCGAGCTACGAGATCAGGACGGAGATCGCCGGGCCGCAGGGGCCGAGCGCGCGCGGCTCCGGGACGATTGAGATCACGAACCGCGTGACGGGCCGCGAGCAGATCACAGTCCCGGCCGGCACCTACGACGCGCTCAAGGTCGAATCGACGATGACGATGAAGCTGACCGTGCGCGTCGGCCAGATGACGCAGCCGACGACCACGAGCCTCCGCAACACGAGCTGGTTTGCCGAGAACGTCGGCATGGTCAAGGCCGTCTCCGCGGGCGACTTCGCCGGCGCGACGACCGAACTCGTCGGCCTCAAACAGTAAGTAGGGTTTAGGATTTAGGATTTAGGATTACTGAGGCGCGGGGAGGAACCGAGTCCTGACGACTTCACCGCCTCCCCGCGCCGCCGTGCCTCCCCCTTCTTCTGCTGACCCTAAATCCCAAATCCTAAATCCTAAATCCTAGATCGCTTTGACTCTCCCAAAAATCGGCCTGTATAGTCTCGCCAAAGGGCCGCGCCGCGTCGGGTGACGCCCCGCGCGCGGCGACACGCCGTCCCGCGACCGCTCCCCGGCCGGCGGCAGTTAAATCATCTTCACACGGAGTTGCCCGATGAGACGCCTCGCCTGCGCCCTCGCGATTGCCTGCTGCCTTCCGCCCGCTGCGGCTCACCCGGCCGAAGCCGGCCGTCGTGCGGGTGCGCGCCCGCGCGACTTGCGACAGCAGCA
>DATCVD010000344.1:0-13057 GCA_036567125.1 Pyrinomonadaceae bacterium
CGCCCCGCGCTGCGGGGCGCTGGCTGTTGCGCCGAAGGCGATCAAGCGCGCGCGGTTTCAGCCACGGCCGGGAGGCCGGCGAAGGAGTCGGCAGCGCAGCGCCCGCCACAGACTCCTCCGCGCGAGGTCGGCCGCGCACTCCATGGACACGAGGTGACGAAAGGATTACCGCGCTTCAGCAGGCAGACTGACGCCGTGCGAAACGAGGGTCATCGAATAGACGGGGATTGCTGGCCGGCGGCGGTAGACGCGCTCCCGGCAACCGAGGTTGCTCTAACTGAATACAAAAGACATGCCAGCCCGCCGGGTCGCCGCCGGTCGGGCCGAAAGGATGCGCGCGCAAGAGTTTGCCGGAAGTCGCGCGGGACGGCGGCGGCGGTTGAGGGAGCCGCCGGGTGCCAAACGTCTGGGCAACGTGGAAAGCGTTTGGGCAAAGCCGCGCGGAGAGCAACCCTTATTGCGGGAAGAAGCTGAAGTGCGGGAAGAGTTGCACCAACTTCAGGCGCGCGGAGGCGTTGCCGCTGGAGGCCATCGGGGAGATCGCCGGCGCGAACGGCGCGGCGGATTACGTCGAGAAGGTGAGGGGCGTCATGAGTGGCAAGTAGGCGCGGGTCCCGAGGTTATAGACGAAGGCGGCAGCCTAACAACGGCATGCACCAGACGCCCCTCCACAGTGTCTCTCATGCTCGTTGAAGGTGGGCGCGGCTGATGCCGGGCGGTAGGTGGCTCTGTGAGTGATTGATGAAAAAGATTCTCTTGCTCAGCCTGATTGTTCTCCTCCCCGGCCGGTGCCGCGGCCCAGAGGGGGTCGGCCGCCGCGCTTTGAAGATTATCCCGTCAGGGGTAAGCATGTCGACGCCAATATAAACGATATTTACAGTTAATCCTTTTTGAAGCTTTCGCGTCCTGCCAATACTGCTGCGCTCGATGGCACAGTAATAATCAGCCCGCCCGGCCAGCCCGGCTCACATCAACGCCGGGGCCTGATAGCTAGAGGATCGTTGGTTCTTCCGCACAGTTGATGATACGAGATTTTAGCTGAGGTCGGTCGCGAGATAACGTTAGCGCTTCAAGTCCGCCGTCCAGTTCAGGACGACCGTGACGGGCGCGGGGGCGGTCTCTCCGACGGGCACTCTAACGAGGAAGCGTCGGCCGTCGGCGGCGACGTCGTAGGGGGAGTCGCCGCTGATCGCGACGACTCGGGGCTCGAAGAGCGGCACGGGAACTTCGGCCTCGAACGTGTCGGAACTCCCGTCGACTTCGACCGCCATCAGCTTCCCGTCCGCCGAGAGGTAGAACAGCTCGCGCCCGTCGCGCCGCCAGCGGGGCGAGCCACCGCCGCCGTTCGAGACCTGCCACTTGCCGCCCGAAGCGGGGAAGCTCTGGACGTAGACCTCATACCTCCCGGACTCGTTCGAGGTGTATGCGATCCAGCGCCCGTCGGGCGAGAAGCGTCCGCCCGATTCCTGAAAGTCCGTCCGCGCGAAAGGCTCGGGCCGCCGCTCCCCGAAGAGCGGCAGCACCCACATGTCGGAGCTTTGCCGGCCCAGGGCCGTATACAGGACGTGTCGCCCGTCCGGCGCCCAGTCGGACGCCCATTTCGCGTCCTCTGTCTTGAGGAGGAGCTCCTCGCCGCCCGCGCCGCTCGAAAGCTTCTGGTAGAGGTTCGGCAGCCCCTCCCTCATCGAGGAGAAGACGACTCGCGAGCCGTCGGGCGACCAGACGGCGTCGCCGTCGTCCGCCGGGTCGAACGTCAGGCGCGAGGGAGTGCCGCGCGCGAGCTCCATCAGCCAGACGTCGCTGGCCCCGTTTTCCGTGTCGAGGCGTCGGAACGCGAGGCGCTTTCCGTCGGGCGAGAGGCGGATGTCCGAGTAGTGCCCGGCCGCGCCGACCGTACCGAGTTGTTTGCCCGCCCGGTCGAACCAGACGAGTTGCGTGTCCGCCGCCGCTGGGTTGGTGCGGTAGAGGAGCGTGCCCGTCTCCGAGACGGAGAAGTGCGCGCGCGCGTTGCCCATCGTGTAGCCGATCTGTTTGACGACGGGGACGGCCTCGCCCGTCAGCTCCAGCCGGTCGGCGTCGAAGGGCCGCGCCACCAGTGTTCCCTCACGCGCGTAGAGCAGGTGGCCCGGCGGCGCGTAAGCCACGCTCGATTCGACGTCGAGCAGCAGGCGGGTCTGCTTCGAGTCGAGCGAGCCGAGGAAGACCGCGCTCTTCTCCCGCGGCGAGGCGCCGGCGACGTACAGGAAGTGGCGGCCGTCGGGCAGGAAGTGGGGCCACGCGTGGACGTATTCGTCGCGCGACTTGTCGAGCGTGGTCAGCGGCTCGGGCGTGCCGCCGGCGGCGGGAATGCGGTAGAGGCCCTCCGTGGGGCTGCGGGAGAAGACGATGACCCCGTCGCGGTTCCACGCGCCGCCCACGCCGACCGCGTCAGACAGCGTCTGCGTCGGCCCGCCCAAGACGTCGAGCCGCTTGAGCTTCCCCGCGGCGATAAAACCTATGGAGCGTCCGTCCGGCGACCAGAAGGGCTGGTCGCCGGCTTCGGTCCCGGCGAGCTGCTGCGCGTCGAGCGAGTCGAGCGGTCGCAGCCAGAGGCTCTGCCTCCCGGCGGTGTCCCTGACAACTAGGACCACGCGGCGGCCGTCGGGCGAGATCAGGGGGACGCCTATGACCTGCCCCTTCCCCGGCGGGGCTATCAGGAAGCGCGCCGCGGCGGCCGGCGATTCCTGCGGGGCGCGCCGCAGAAGGGGAAGAACCAGAGCCAACAACGCCGCCAGCAGTGCCGCGCCCGCCACGCCCCACGCGATGAGTTCACGGCGTCTGACGCCACGGCCCGCGAGCGCGTGCGTCGGGGTCGCCCGCTCGCCCGAGACGGCGGTCGCGCCCGACAGCGTTTCGAGGGCGAAGGCGAGGTCGTTGGCGGAATGAAACCGCGCCGCCGGGTCTTTCTCTAGGCAGTGCAGCACGAGCCGTTCGAGCGCAGGCGCGACGTTGCGGTTCGACTCGGAGAGGGCGGGCGGGTCTTCCCTGAGGACGGCCGAGAGCGTGTCGGCCGCCGACTCGCCGCGAAAAGCGCGCCGCCCCGTCAGCATCTCGTAGAGCACCGCGCCGAACGAGAAGATGTCGGCGCGGTGATCCACCTTCCGCCCGCGCACCTGCTCCGGCGCCATGTAGCCGACCGTCCCCATCACCGCGCCGGCGTCCGTGTCCACGCGCCGCGTCGGAATCTCCGTCTGTGACTGCCCTCCGTCCGCTTGCGTCAGCTTCGCCAGCCCGAAGTCCAGAATCTTCGCGCGCCCGTCCGACGTGATGAAGATGTTTTCGGGCTTGAGGTCGCGGTGCACGATTCCGCGCTCGTGCGCGGCGGCGAGGCCGCGCGCGATCTGCGACGCGTAGTCGACGGCCTTTCGCTGCGGGAGCGGCGCGCCCCGCAGCTTCTCGCGCAGCGTCTCGCCTTCGAGCAACTCGGAGACGACGAAGGGCGCGCCGTCGTGCTGCCCGACGTCGTGGACGGCGAGAACGTTCGGGTGGTTGAGCGCGCCGGCGGCGCACGCCTCCTGCTCGAAGCGCGCGAGGCGTTCGGCGTCAGCCGAGAACTGCGCGGGCAGCACTTTGACCGCCACGTCGCGCCCGATCTTCGGGTCGCGCGCGAGGTAGACCTCGCCCATCCCGCCCTCGCCGAGCAGGGAGCGGATTTCGTAGCGGCCGAGGCGGGCATTAGGGGCAAGAGCCATAGGCAGAGTGCTTCATACGGTATGATGAAGTTGATTGTCCCCCGCCGCAAGTCAGGGCGCGAGCCGAAGGCGGCGCGCAACTCTCCCTAAGGGCCGCGCCGCCTTTCCCTTGCCCGCTATACCGCTTATTCGCCGGCTTGACCACCGTGGCGCAAACTCAAAGCAAGCAAATTTCGGGAGTCTGGGATGTTGATTTTCGCAACTTCAGTTACCGCGTAGCATTCGACGGTGAAACCGCTGGGAGAACAATCAAACTTAGCGACGGCAAGTTAGAGGACGGCGGCAAGTATGAAGATGGCGGCACGCTTTACGAGCTGTTTGATAAGCCAACGTACGGGGACGTGAACGGCGACGGGAGCGAGGACGCGGTTGTTGAAATTAAGCGCAGCGGCGCCCCTAGCTTACGGAGTTTTGAAGTCCATGCTTACGCGTTCCAAAACGGGCAGGCAAAACTATTGGCACGGGTTGACGACGGTCGCGTGCTAAAGGATTACCAAAGAACTTACGGGAAGGGTGATTTGCATTATGCCGGTAACAACCCGCCGAAGATACAAAACGGACGTGTAATCGTCGAAGCCCTCATGGACGGTTCCTTCGCATGCCCGAAATACGCCGCCGTGTTCGATTATAAATTGAGCGGCGGCAAATTCGTCTTAACCGGCAAGCCGACAAGAAAACAATTTAAATGTAATGAGTAGCCCGCCCGAATCTTGCCCCTACAGAACCTCGCCACGCCCAGCAGCGTCCGATAAATTTTTAGCCAAGCCATTTCGTTTAGCCCAACAGAACTTGGAGCACCTATTTTGTTCTGTTGGGCAAAGCCGAGAGTTAGAGCTTTGCCTAACAGAACGGTAGGTGGCGCCAGATGATGTCATTACGCTCGCTACTGACCCCAATATCCTGTACTCATTCTCTTCTGTTGGGCAAAGCCGAGAGTTAGGTAGTGACTTTATCGGACACAGATCGGAGTTCTCTCCCCGGGTGTGTTGCCGTTGTTAGGCGGCTGTCAACCGGATGACCTGATCGACCAGATTAAGACAACGATAGAGGCCACGCACCACACTGGCAGCGCGGCTTGCCAAGCCCACCACCGCCGCCCGCCCCTCCACGCCGTATAAGCCGCCACGGCCAGACCCAAGCCGCTCATCAAGGAAGGCACGCTCATGGCGTCCGCGATCCCGGTCAAGATGCCGTCGCCGCCGACGCGGCTCCCCCACGTCAACAGCCCGACAACACCAAAGAGCAGGAGCAGACCCGCGATGGCGAACTCGACGACGGCGAGCGCGCGGCGCGGCCACACCGTCCCGGGGCCTGAGCCACGTGTTTCCATATCGACCCTTTCGCGTAGATTGAGTGGTGAACAATGGAGCCGCCTAACGCACACGTTGACCGGGCGGCGCGATTACGAAAACCTTAGCCGGACAAAGCAACTTGAGAAGCACGCTACCACCGCCCCGGTCGAACGTGTTGTTAGGCCTTCGTCCGCTACTGGATGGAAGACACATAACTCGGTGGCAGACCGATTCGAGCGGCGAGTTCTCTTAGTTTTGATACGTACTGAGGATTTCGCTCGTCCGCCGAAGGGGGCACGGGAAGATTGAAACACAGAGCCGGTGTGATGCCCCCATCGGCTAGTTGTGCGAGCACGGCTTCCGGACGGTAAACACTAACCGAAGCTTCCGAATATAGAGCATCCACTTCTGAGTGGGTCAACGAGAAGAGTACGCCATGCACTGTTCGCCCTATGCACGGGACTAGGGTTGCGCGCGCTCCGATGACTAGGGAGAAGTTCTCAACAGATGCCATCCGGCGACCCGCGGGATTTATGCCTTTTTCTCGCAAGAGAGCATCGTCCATGAACAGTCCGTAGAAAAAAACGTCGATTCTTCTGACCTTCTTTTCTGGCATAGCAATGACCTCAGTAGAAGGCCCAACGCATATCCTGCCGAATCATTCGGCATAACTCCTCAACAGGGAGTGAAAAGCCGAATGGCGCGGCATATAATCCGTAATAGTGAGCCAAAAGCCGCACCCTTCGGCCTAACGCGCGGGCCATTATCCGGCCGCGTTTTCATTACCACAAGGGTCAAGTCCGGCGGCTGTAACGGCGGGGCACGTTCGGTGAGAAGATAATGAAATCGGCATTGACTGCGCGGCCCCGACTAAGGAGTCGGGCACGGGCACGAGATGTTGGGTGCGGGGCTTCCCTGCTCTGAAGTGAAAGTTGTGAGGGGCGTGGGCTTTGCACATTTATTCGGAGATGGCCGCATCATCCGCGGGCACTTATTCATCCCATTTGAACCTTCGTGCGGGGCTCATCGGAAGCTGAAATCACATGGCGAGAGAACGGCGGTGAATGTCTCCGGGCAGAAGATCGTCAGCCCCACGGGCACGCCCTTCACCGTCACCGGCGTCAACTGGTACGGCTTCGAGACGCGCGACAACGTCGCGCACGGCATGTGGACGAAGGACTACAAGACGATCATCGATCAGATAAAACAGCACGGCTACAACACCGTCCGCATCCCCTTCTCGAACGCGATGTGGGAGGCGAATCCCCTGCCTAGCTCGAACCAGTTGAGCGCCTGCCCGGAGTGCAAGGGCAAGCGCGCCCGCGACATCATGGCGATGATCGTCAACTACGCCGGCTTCGTCGGGCTGCACGTCATCCTCGACAACCACCGCTCGACCCCGGGGAACTCCGCGCAGGAGAACGGGCTGTGGTACGCGTCAGGCTACCCCGAGTCCGCTTGGATTCGGGACTGGGTGAGCGTGCAGGAGTGGGTGCACGGCGTCCCGCAGACGCTCGGCGCGCCCGACACCGTCACCGTCAACTACCTCGCCTCCGACGGCCTGCCCATCGTCCTCGGCTACGACCTGCGCAACGAGCCGCACACGCCCTCGCGTAAGGCTTATCTGGATGGCGCGACTTGGGGCACGGGCGACGGCATCAACCCGCAGACCAACCCGAACCCCAACCCGTTCGCGCCGGCCTGCGTCGCCAACTCGACGTGCAAGGACTGGCGGCTCGCGGCCCAGCGCGCCGCCGACACCATCCTCGGCGAGGCGCTCCGGCGCGGCTGGGCCTACCCGCTCATCTTCGTCGAAGGCAACAGCACCTTCCCGGCCGCCACGGGGACGCCTGCCGCGGGGCCTTACGACTGGTACTGGAATGGCGGCAACCTCCTCGGCGTCAACGGCAACGCGCGCAATCCCGGCGCGCCCATCGTCCTGAACGCGGGCGGCACCGCCGCGGGGCTCGGCCCGGCGGTGAACAACCAGCTCGTCTATTCCGCACACGACTACGGCCCGTCGCTCTACCGTCAGCCGTGGTTCAACAGTTCGACCTGCTACCGCAGCGGGTGCTCCTCGTCGAGCCTCGCCGACGTGTGGAAGAAGTTCTGGGCGCACCTGAACCTGCCGGGCGGCGTCAACCCCGTCGGGCCGAACGGCGGGCCTTACCCGTGGGCCAACACGGGCCACACGGGCTACAGCCAAGCCCCGGTCTGGATCGGCGAGTTCGGGACGGGGAAGACCGACGCCGACGTGCTCTCGTCGGGCGCGGGCTCTCAGGGGCAGTGGTTCACTGCCATGATCAACTTCATCGAGAGCAGCCACGCCCGCACCGCGGCGAACGACCCCGGCCTCGCCGTCTCCGACCTCCACTGGACTTACTGGGCGCTCAACACCGAGGACAGCTACGGGATTCTAGGGAACAACTACGCGGGCCTCGCGAACGCGCGGAAGCAGTACTCGTTCCTCTGCCAGATTCAGTCGGGGCCGCTCGCCCTGCCGCAGGGGACGGGCGGCGGCCAGTGCGGCTCCACCGGGCCGCTGCCGGCCCCGTAGTGACACGGGCCGCCCTCAGATCGATGAGCAAGTCAGGCGCGGTAGCCGCGGAGGTTACCGCGCCTGTTCGCTATAACGTCCCCTGTCATCTCTCGCTGCCGCCGTGCGCGTCGTACCATCATGACGGGTAGGTGGGATCATGTCTTTGCGGCGACGCCATGCCGTATAGACGCAGAGCAGCAGGAGGGTGGTGGCGGAGACGCAGGCGGCGGCGATCCCTAGCGGGCCGCGGGCGAAGGCGGGCTTCGCCGGCCCGCGCGCAAAGGTCAGCATGAAGAAGGGGGACGCGGCGTAGACCGGGCTGCTACCCGCCCGCCGCCAGCTCAGGTGGTAAGTCGACCTTGGTGTCGGGGAAGGTCGAGGCGGCATAGGATTGCGCCAAGGCGTAGTGGCCGGAGCCGTCCCAAGCCTGCGCCGCCGCGCCGCGCGAGACCTCGGCCCACAGGCCGCCGCAGAGGAGCGCGGGCGGGAGCGTGACGGCGAGTAGCGTTAGCGGGAGACGCCGGAGCGGCGAACGCGGGTTTACTGTTGCGGGCGATGAGGGGGTGTCCTCGCCGCCGTCCTTCTTGCTCCGCATTTGTCTCCACCTTGACGCGCAGCCTCACTGCTCAGAACATTTCACCACTGTCTCTCTGACGCGCTTCCGCCTGATCAACTCGGCTAACTGTTTTGTTTCATCAGGCCGGCCAAAGTTTTTCATGTGTTCGGCCGTATACGCGCCGCTTGATGACGTGTGAAGCTCAGAGAAGTGTGGAGAGGAATCAGGTAAACCTTGAGGTCGTTCTCACCTATGTCGAGGCGCGTCTCAACCTCCCGGCCCTCGTAACGCTTGTAGAGCTCTCTCAGATCGAGCGTTTGTTGTTCCGGAACGCCCGGCGGACAACTCGTAGGCTCCGGCGTCCACGTGACGGCCCACGCCAGAGCTTGCGGCATAAGCTCCCCCAATTCCCCTTCCTCCCTCTCCGTTAAGGTGGGGTGAGGACGCGCTGGGTGATTACTGCCGCCTTGCGTTTGCGGTGCGCGCGAGGCGGCCAGTGCGGCCAAGCCGATCAGCAAGAGCACGCCGGCGGCAGCGGGACTCTCCGTTAGCCGGTTCATAACCTGAAAGTAAACGCCCCTTATTCTTTGATCAGAATGCTTAGGGGAGACCCCGTGCCGCTATGCCACCGTTTCATTACTATTAGTATAGAACCCGAGTGATAAATCAATGCCGTAATAGGCAAAGTGATAAGGCTGAGAAGTATGACGACGCTTCTTGCGGCAGCCAGTTCCGTCGCCAGATACTTAACCAGTGATGGCTCAGTCACAGTCGGCCCCGTCCACCCTTCAACCGCCGCGGGTAGCAAACGAAGGATCACAAAAAACAGGCTGCCAAAAAAAGCGATGGGTACCCAAGTCGGAAGCATACGTCTTAATACTTCCTTCCAAAACTTATTGATGATCAGCGCTACCGTCAGGTATGCAACCACAGCGGTTAACATGAACCTGAGTAAGACCAGCCCTTCAAACTTATGGGGCTTTAGAATGTGAATTAAGAAGTTGAAACTGCCCGCGCACAGGCCCGCCGCTAAACCACAGACTAAATCAACGGCTAATCTCCTAATAGCGCCCTCCTCGTCTGACCTGTGTGACATCACCTTGGCTCCGCCTGAGCGCGGCCGTATATCCCGCCCGGCGGCGGCTGCGAGGGCCGCGGCGGGACATGCGGCAGGCAGTTGCCCAGCGGGTCGCGGGATTAGTCGCGGCGGCGCTGCCTGCGGCGGAGGCAGCGGTCGCGACAGGGATAAAAATCCCTGTCGCTCTCCACAGTGCACCTGTCCGTGCCGGGCTCGTCGTGGCAGCAACTGCCGACTATCAGATCACCGCCGGTCGCAATGCTCAGGTAGTCAAACAACTTGCCCCGCACATAAAATTCGACGCGCCCGCACTCCTTGATCCTCTCACCCTCGGCTAAAATTAGCGACTTAGGGTCACGCCTAACGTCCTCATGGGTCATGAATTTCGTCAGGTACGTTTTAACGTTGTGCACCCGTCGGCGGTTGAGTTCCCGCCCCGCCCCGCCTCCGCCGAGGCGGGCGATCAGGATGATCGTCTCGCCCTTGGGGGTATTCTGCGCCACCACGTCGAGCACCGTGAGACTGTGGGCGCAGTTCGTCGGCTTACTTTTATCATGGTGGTTGTCCCGTCGACTCAGTAGGCACCGGCAGGCACTCCTGACGGCACAGTGGCGAGCTCAGTTCCGTTGTTGGACGCGCCCTTTGCCGACCCTTACCTTTGGAGAGCCCGCGCGCGCATGACCAGCTCCCGCAGACTTTCAACTGGCTGCACGCCGGAGAGCGCCAGCCGCCGGTCGGCGACGAAGGCGGGCACGCCGCCGACGCCCAACTCCCCGGCCTCGCGCTCGTCGGCGATCACGCCCTCTTCGAACTCGCGCCTTTCGAGTGCCGCTTGCAGCCCTGCGGAGTCCAGCCCCAGGTCAGCCGCCAGCTTCAGCAGCACGTCTACTCGGCCGATGTCCTCGCCGCGCTCGAAGAAGGCGCGGAAGACCGAGGCGTTGTAGTCGTCGAACCACCCCTGCGTGCGCGCCCATCGCGCCGCCTCGTGCGCGAGGCGCGAGCGCGGCTGCACGGGCGGCAGGCGCATCACGACACCCAGCCGCTCGGCCAGCGGGTAGACGGAATTCTGCCAGACGCGCGTCAGGTACTCGCCCGCGGGGTCGAGCGTCGGCACAGGCTCCGGCCTCAGCTCGAAAGCCCTCCAGACGATCTCCACGCCCGCGTCGCCGCGCTTCAACTCCCCGACGGCTGGCTCCGCCAGCCAGCAGAACGGTCACAAATAGTCGGAGAAGATCTCGAGCTTTACAGTCTTTCCCATCGTCATACACTCCCTTTATTTCCCGAGCCGAACCACGACATCTTACCAGTACGACCGAGACGGTGGCAGTGCTAGCCCAGAGTCAGTCTCCGCAATCTACCCTTCCCTTCCAAACCCCAGACTCCTGCGCCTTCCGCTTGACGCTCTCGCCCTTGAAAGCTATAGAAAACTATTTACATCTAAGTAAACGCATGTTACTTTCCCGCTCATGAACACGCCGAAAGACCTGATCACCGCGGTCGAGGCCCGTAAAATACTTGGCGTCAGCACGAAGAAGATGGCAGAGCTTTTGCGGGACGGCACCCTGCGCCACTTCCCCAACCAACTCGACAGGCGCGAGAAGCTCGTGTCGAAGTCCGAAGTCCTCGCGCTCATTCCGCCCCGCGAGGTGGCCGCATGAAAACAATCACTCTGGCCAACCACAAGGGCGGCTGCGCCAAGACGACTACGGCCCTCAACTTAGCCGTGGCGCTGGCTTCGAAGGGCGCGCGCGTGCTGGCGGTCGACCTCGATCTTCAGGGAAATTTGTCGGCCGCGCTGGGCGCGGACTTAGCAGAGTTGGAGGAGTCGCGAAAGACCGTCCACCGGCTGCTGCTCGATCCCGGCTCCGACTACTCGGAGTTCGTCATGCGCTCCCGGCCCCGGCTCGACCTGCTGCCGGCGTCGCTCGACTCCGAGGTCAAGACGGGCCTCGACGCGCTCGTCGTCTCGCGCGAGCTGAGGCTCCGTGAGAAGCTAGGGCCGGCGGCGAATCACTACGACTATTGCGTGGTCGACACGCCGCCGTCGCTCGAAGTCCCCACCCTCAACGGGCTCGTAGTCGCAGACTTGGTCGTCATCCCCATCGAGACGAGCTACTTCGCGCTGCTGGGTCTGACACAGCTCCTACGTGTCATCGCTCAGGTTCGGGCCGCCCACGCCCCCGACCAGTTCGTGATGGCTCTTTCGACCATCCACTCGGCGCGCCAGAACCTCGACAAGACGGTGCGGGCGCAGGTGATCTCGAAATTCACCGAGGAGTTCGTCTTCAACACGACGATTCCCCGCTTGGTTTCGGTGAGCGAGGCCACGGCCGGCAAGAAGGCGGTCGTCGAGATCGACTCGGCGTCTCCGGCGACGCTGGCTTTCTACCAGTTAATCCGCGAAATCAAGGAGCTCATCGGTGACGAGCAAGAAGCACAGGCTGGCAATAGAAGAGTCGCTAAGTAGTGCGCTCCAGCCGCCGAAGAAGCGGCAGCCGTCGCCAGCCTTAAACGACATCCTGTCCCAGTACGCGCCGGCCCCCGCGCCGGCCGAGACGGAACAGCCCGAGATACCCACGCCACGTACCCCACCCACGCCACGCACGCTACGTACCACAGGCACGCCACGCACGCACGTCACCTCTACAGCGCTACCAGTTGCGCCCGAGCGTGACTTCACCCGCGTCGCTAACTCCATCGTGCGCGACGTGGTGCCGAGCGGCAACTTCATCGGAAAATCAAAACAGATATACGACTTCCTTTACCAGCGGACGCGCGGGGCGATAGTGCCCGTGCGGTCGGTGACGATCTCGAAGCCCGCGCTCATGCAGGGCTGCGGCATCGGGTCGGAGCGGACGCTGCTTAAGAATCTGGCGCATCTGAAGGGGTTAGGCTTGGTGAGCGTGATTTACACGGACGGCAAGCACGAAGGCAATTCTTACGAAGTCTTTTTGCCCGAGGAGGTCGGCCTACGCACCCCACGCACCCCACCCACGCCACCCACATCACCCACGCCACGCCACGCACGGGCGGAAGTGCCCCCCGTACCCCCCGTAGAAAGTGGTGTGCGTGGCGTGGGTTCTAGCCCTATAGAATCAGAGATTTACGGGGAGTCTAAGACTTTAATTAAGACAAATACAGATCATGATGATGAGGCTCTCGCCGATTTCGTCTCTGCGCTAAAAAAAGCCACGAAGGAAGTGACGGGTAGGGAAGTCTCACCGGCAGAGAGGCAGCGCTGGGCGGAACTTGCAGATCTGCTCGTCACCGAGTTGAAGATCGCCGCCGGGCGCACCACAGTCTCGAACGTGCCGGCCTTCTTCACCGAGCACCTGCGCCGCCGCCTCTGGAAGAAAGAGAAGCGCCAGATCGAGGCAGAAGCTTCCGACTCAACAGAAACCACTTCGGCCCGAGATGTCGATGCCTCGCAGTGCCCGGACTGCTTCGGGACAGGCATGTGGTACCCGGAAGGATTCGAGAAAGGTGTGGCGCGCTGCCGCCACGAGAAACTCACGTCGGGAGAACCGAAGAAGAGTTAAGAGCCTCTGACGACCCTTCATAAGTGAGGAAGCCTGCCAATCCTGTCCCGCGTGATGCCAGCGGCCGGCCTGTAATTTCTCCCAGCCCAGCAACGTTTCACGGCGTTTCACGCGGCCTAAATAATTACCAAAGAAACGTATCGGGGTGAGTAAAGAGGCCATCTCAGATTCTCTATCTATCAATTCCGGTAATCTCTCTTTTGCGAAGACGACTATTGACGGTTTCTATTCAGCTATTGCGTAAAGGCGGGCAAAGAAAGGTGATAGCGGTGAGATAAGGCCGCCATTGGCCGGCAGTATATCACTCCCGCTCTCGACGCCT
>DATCVD010000345.1:0-7335 GCA_036567125.1 Pyrinomonadaceae bacterium
CCGACTCGCGCGCCGGGCCGCCGCGCGCAACGGCCGTTCGCGCGCGGGCATCTCAACCAAGTCAACGACCCGGCCGGCCGCGTCACATTTTGAAACTTCGCGGGCGTAAATCCTGAATACCGAACGGCGGCTCCCCGCCCCATTCACGATTTACGGTTCACGACTTACGTTCTCTTGAGGTCGCCATGTACAGAGTTTCCGCACGACTGATTCTCGCCATCGCGTTCGTCTCGGCGCTCTCGGCCGCGGGGCTGGTTTACTTCCTCGACCGCTACGGCTCGCGCGTCGTCGAGCGGCCGAGCGCGGCCTTCACCGAGGCCACGCCCGCCGGCATCACCGCCCCGTCGGTCGCCTCCGACGAGCAGAACAACATCGAGGTCTATCGCACGGTCTCGCCCGGCGTCGTCTTCATCACCTCGACGACCACCAGCCGCAGCTTCTTCGACGTGGGCGAGCGCGAGGGCACCGGCTCCGGCTCCGTGATCGACGATCAGGGCCACATCCTGACGAACAACCACGTCGTCGAAGGCGCGGAGCGGCTGACCGTCAGCTTCGGCGAGAACACCTACCCGGCGCGCGTCGTCGGCCGCGACCCCGACACGGACTTGGCCGTCATCAAGGTCGAAGCGCCGCGCGCGCAGCTCCGGCCCGTCGCCTTCGGCGACTCCGAGCGGCTCGTCGTCGGCCAGAAGGTCTTAGCCATCGGCAACCCGTTCGGCTTCGCGCGCACGCTCACGACCGGCGTCATCAGCGGCCTCCAGCGCCCGATCCGCTCGCGCAACAACCGCCCCATCGAGGGCGCGATCCAGACCGACGCCTCGATCAACCCCGGCAACTCCGGCGGGCCGCTGCTCGACTCTTCCGGCCGCGTGATCGGCATCAACACGCTCATCTACTCGCCTTCGGGCGCGTCGGCCGGCGTCGGCTTCGCCGTGCCCGTCAGCATCGCCAAGCGCATCGTGCCGCAGCTCATCCAGAACGGCGCGGTGGTGCGCCCGAAGCTCGGCATCGTGCCCTTCAACGTCCGCAACCTGCAAGTCCGCCTGCCCGTCACCGAAGGCGTCGGCATCTATCAGGTCTCGCCCGGCGGCCCGGCGGCCACGGCCGGCCTGCGCGGCTTGCAGCAGACCGAGGACGGGGACGTGGTCGTCGGCGACATCATCACCGCAATCGACAACGAGAAGATCGCCGACGGCGACGACCTCTACCGCGCCCTCGACAAGCACCAGTTCGGCGACGTGGTGCAGGTCGAAGTCTTCCGCGACGGCCGCCGCGTCAAAGTGCCCGTCCGCCTGACCCCCGACGACAGCCGCGGCGGCCGCCGCCGCTTAGACGAATAAAACAGGAGTTAGGAGTTAGGAGTTAGGAGCTAGGGGTTAGTGCAGCCCATTTGCAATTGCTCCCTAACTCCTAACTCCTAAATCCTAGTTCCTGACTCCCGACTCCTGCTCTCTTGGAACACTTCGTCAACGAGGGCTTCGGCTGGACTTGCAAACGCTGCGAGGCGGAGCGTGCGCGCGAGACTGATGAGAGTCCGCGCGCGCGCTTCTTTTCGGAAGGCGAAGCCGAGAGCCGCGACACCAAGCTCTCCGCCCCCGCACTCGCCCGCTGGCGCGACGCCTCGCGCCGCGCGCTCGCCTGCCCGCGCTGCGGCGTCGAGGAAACTCTCCCAGACCGAAGCGGCGACTGAAAGCCCGCCGTCGGTCGCCGGCAGCCGCCGTCAGTTGACCGTCGGGTCGGGCGTCAGCGGTTCGCCCCTCGCCTCAGAATTTCTCTCCTTTTTCGCGCGAGGAAGCTTGGGGAGGACGAAAGACTCCTACGCCGCGGCGGCGGATTGTTCGCCGCCGCCGGAATGATTCGCGCGTCGCGGGCCGGGCGGGAGAGTTTAATGAACGCGCGTGCGAAAATTTGGACGCCCGCGCGTTCACTCGGAGGGCGGGCCTTTCATTTTTTCGGGGCGCGGTTCGTCGCCCCGCCGAGGTAGAGGTCTGCGACGCCGTACTGAATCTCGTCGGCGCGCGCGCCGTTCAGGTTGCAGAGGACGACGACCGAGAGGCGCTTGGCGGGGAAGTGCGCGATCCAAGCCGCGCCGCCGCCCTCGTGCCCGACGACCCTGCGGCCGTCGTGCTTGCCGACCGTCCAGCCGAGGCCGTAGGGCTTCTCCGCCCCGTCGTTCAACTTCGCGGGCGACCACAGCGCGCCGAGGCTCTCCGGCTTGAGGACTCGTCCGCCGTCGAGCGCGACGAAAAACTTGGCGAGGTCTGCGGCCGACGAGTTGAGGCCCGCGGCCGGGTAGTCCTTCTCGCCGAACGGGCGGCCGAACTTTAGTTACAAGAATTATGCGCGCGCGGGCGGCGGGAATTTACTCGCGCGGGAGCGGCGAGAAGTTGTTCGCGCGCGGGCGGGGGAAATTGTTGGCGGCGGCGACGGCGGCCGACGCCGCTCAGCCGGCGAGGAGGCGGCGCAGCTCGGCGACGCGTTCTTCGGGAGCGCCGAACTTCGCGCGGTAGTCGGCGAAGCTGCGGCGGATGACTTCGTGGGCCTCGGCGCGGTCGTACACGTCCGTGATCTCGACGCGGCGGGGCGCGTCGCCGGGCAGTTGCTTGTAGCTGAGGAAGTAGTGGCGCAGGCGGTCGATGAGACCTTGCGGGGCCTCGCCGATGTCGCGCAGGTCGCCGAACGTCACGTCGTCGACGAGCACGGCGATGATCTTGTCGTCGGCCTCGCGGCCGTCGATCATGCGCAGGCCGCCGATGGGGAGGGCGCGCAGGAAGAAGTCGCCGTGCGAGGCCGGGCGCTCGGTCAGGACGCACACGTCGAGCGGGTCGCCGTCGCCGCGGATGCCGGTGCGGCCGGTTCTCATCTCGCACAGCGCGCCCACCGTCTCGCCGCAGTAGGTCTGCGGGATGAAGCCGTAGGGCGTGGGGCACAGGCTTGAGAAACGCTGCGGGCGATCCACGCGCAGGTGGCCCGACGGCTTGTCCAGCTCGTACTTGACGCCGTCGGTCGGGACGATCTCGACGTAGGCCCTGACCTCGGCGGGCGCGCCGTCGCCCGCCGAGACGCCGTGCCACGGGTGCGCCTCGAAGAGCAATGACAGCAGTTGGCTGAGCGCCTGATCGTCGGTCGGCATCCCGGTTCGTCCTCCCCGTCGGCGGCCCCGCCGCTGTGCTAAAATCCGTCGCCGACGGATTATAAGGGACTGGGTGGAGACTATGGCAACGCCGACCATTCAGACGCCGCCGCTCGTCGCCGGGCGCGGGCGCGCGCGCGCGATCAGCCTGCGCTGGATCATCGGCGCGCGCGACGACCTCGTCTGGTTCATCGGCTCGGTCGCGTCGAGCTACCTGCTGTTCGGGCTGTACGTGTCGGGCTGGCTGCCGCTGTTCCCGATGCTTTTGGGGTGGGCCGTGCTCATCGACGCGCCGCACGTCTTCGGCACGTTCTCGCGCACCTACTTCGACCGCGAGGAGCGGCGCGCGCGCGCGCGACTCCTGTGGGGGTCGCTCGCCTTCTTCGCCGTCGGCCCCGCGATGGTGCTCGCCGGACTCGGCCCCGCCTTCTTCTTCCTCGCCGCGCTCTGGGCCTACTACCACCTCGTCAAGCAGCACTACGGCTTCATGGTGCTCTACAAGAAGAAGAACGCGGACTTAGAGCGCGCCGACAATGCGCTCGACCGCGCGCTGCTGCTCGCGGCGATGGCCTACCCGTTCGTCGCCTTCGTCGCGCGCGACGCCGACGCCCTGAGCCGCGTGCCCGCGCCGCTCACGGGCGCGCTCGGCTTTTTGGAGCGGGCGCTGCTCGCGCTGACAATCACGGTCGCGCTGCTCTGGGCGGGGCGGCAGGTTCAGCGCGCGGCTCAAGGCCGGCCGCTGAACGTGCCGAAGTATCTGCTGCTCGCGGCGGCCGTGCCGATGCACTGGGTCGTGCTGCTGGTTCCGATGCCGCAGCAGACCATCGCGGTCGTCGCCATCCTCACGATCTACCACAACCTGCAATACCACCGGCTCATCTGGTTCCACAACAAGAAGTACGCGGGGCGGCGCGAGCGGCACGGCGCGGCCGAACTGATCAGCCGCCGCGTCGCCTACTACCTCGCCTTCGGCGTCCTGTTCGGCCTCTGGTATCAACTGCCGCGCCGGCTCGTCGGCGAATCCCTCGGCACGCAGGCGCTCTGGACGCAACTGGCCGCCGGCTTCTTCTGGGGCTACGCCTTCATCCACTACCACCTCGACGCGCACATCTGGCGCGTGCGCCGCGACCCCTCGGTCGGCGCGGCGCTGCGGATGGACTGAGCGCGCCCGGCCGACTGCGTCACGGAGCCGCGATGCTCTACATGGTCATCGAGCGTTTCAGAGGCGGCGACGCCGCGGCCGTCTTCCGGCGCTTCCGCGAGCGCGGGCGGATGCTGCCCCGCGGCTTGCGCTACGTAGATAGCTGGGTCGCGGCCGATCTCGGCCGCTGCTTCCAACTCATGGAGTGCGACGACGCGGCCCTGTTCGAGCAGTGGATCAGTGAGTGGCAAGACTTGGTCGAGTTCGAGATCGTCCCCGTCGTCACGTCGGCCGAAGCCGCCGCTTCGCTCGCGCCCGCGCGCTGAGACTCATCCCCGACAATCAGGCGGAAGGAATTCCCGGCGGGAGTTATGCGGCAGCCGCACCGTCGCCCTCGCACCACGCGCGCGTGACTTCGTGACGGTAGGCGAAGACCCGTTCGAGCCGGGGCCGGACGAGGAAGGGTTCGGCCAGCCGGCCGAGAATCCGGAGCGGCGGCTCGTACTCGATCTCGTCCCGCAAGGTCGCGCCTTCCGGGTGCGGCAGGACGGTGTGGCGGTGTCGCCAGTACTTGAACGGGCCTGACTCCTGCACGTCCTCGAAGGCGCGCGGCGGATCGTAGAGCGTGTGGCGCGCGACCCAGCGCGCCGGGACGACGCCGAGCACGCGCGTCTCGATGACGGCGCGCGACCCGACCTCGTCGATCCGCGCGGCTTCGAGGACGCGCGCGCTCTCCCACGGCGGCGTCAGGCGCGCGAGCGCGTCGGGCAGCTCGTGGAACGCGAAGACCCTTTCGGGCGCGGCGCGGATGACGCTCTCTTTAACGAAAGTCTTGCGGCTCATCTCGCCCGACAGGCTAACACGGAACTCGCGCCCGCCGCGCGCCACATAAAATCCAGAACACGAAACGCGCGCGCGAACAAATCGCGACACGCCTCGGCTTTCATCTGCCGCATGAAGAGTGAGGCGGTTGAAAATCTGCGCGGCGCGGCGGGCGCGTGGCAGTGGCTAGGCCTAGCGCTGTTCGTCGCGGCGAGTTTCGCGGCCGCCGCCGTCGGCTCGCTCGCCACGGCGCCGGCCATCCCCGGCTGGTACGCGTCCCTGCGCAAGCCCTCGTGGACGCCGCCCAACTGGCTGTTCGGCCCCGTCTGGACGCTGCTCTACCTCGCGATGGGCGCGGCCGCGTGGCTCGTCTGGCGCGAGCGCGGGTTCGCGGGCGCGCGCCTCGCACTCGCCCTCTTCTTCGCGCAGCTCGCCTTGAACGCCCTCTGGTCGGTCATCTTCTTCGGCCTGAGATCGCCCGGCGCGGCGCTCGCCGAGATCGTTCTCTTGTGGGCAACGATCTTCGCCACGATGGCCGCCTTCTGGCAGGTCAGCCACGCCGCCGGCTGGCTCTTCGTGCCCTACCTCTGGTGGGTCACCTTCGCCATGTTCCTCAACCACGCGATCTGGCGGGCGAACTGAAGACGAGTTAAGAATTAAGAATTAAGAATTAAGAATGAGAGTTGGCTGACTTCAATTCTTAATTCTTAATTCTTAATTTTCTTTCAGTCTTCGTCCGTGTGCTCCTCGCCGTCGTAGCGCATCGTGAGCGGTTCGCCGTCGGCGACCGTCTCAAGGTGGACGGGGCGGCCCCAGAGCGCGTGGACGTGTTCGAGCACCTTGCGCGCGTAAGAGCCGTCCAACTCCGCGCCCTCGTACTGGTGCTTCAGGTACAGCTCGCGGTTGCCGCCGTAGTCGCCGTCGGCGACGACGATGTACGGGAAGCCGAAGTTGGTCATGTTCGCGACGAGCTGATCGCGCACGCGCTCCCAAGACTTCTCCGTCACCGTCCACTCCTCCTCCTCGACCAGCTCGTACACGAACAGATCGAGTTCCTCGCACAGCTCCTCGGTCAGGTAGTTGCGCAAAAACGAGACGTCGTTGTCGAGTTCCCTGACCTCGAAAATCTTCTCGCGCCCGCCGCCCGTTTTGCGGCCCAGCTTCTCGCGCTCGGCCGCCGACGGGTCGTCCCAGCGCCGCTCGATGTCCTCGAAGATTTTGTAGCCGAGGTAGTACGGGTTCAACTGCCCCTTGTGCGGCGAGACCACGCCCGAATGCAGCTCCGCGAACTCAAGCATCTCCGTGTCCGGCAGATCGAGTTCGCGCATGATGCGCGCGTGCCAGAACGACGCCCAGCCTTCGTTCATCACCTTCGTCTGCATCTGCGGGACGAAGTATTCCATCTCCTCGTGGATCATCGCCATGGCGTCGCGCTGCCAGTCGGCGAGGGTCGGGGAGTTCTTGAGGATGAAATAGACGAGGTCTTTTTCGGGCGGCGGGGGTTGGCGCTGGCCGGCCGGCCGGCTCGCCGATCTTCCAGAGGTCGTCGTAGCGGCCCTCGCGCGGGGCCTGCGCGGCGTCGCGCGGCCGCTCGCGGTCGGACGCCTCGGCGGCGGCGGGCCGCTGGCGGCGGATGAAGAAGTTCGGGTCGATGTGCTCCTCGATGGAGAGGACGGAGTCGAGGAATTTTTCCACCGTCTTGCGGCCGTACCTGAACTCGTACTCGCCCATCCGGCCGGCGTGCGTGGAGACCGACTCGACCATGCGGCGGTTGGTCTTCGAGAAGTAGACGTTGTTCTTGAAGAAGTCGGTGTGGCCGAGGACGTGCGCGATGACGAGCTTGTTCTGGACGGGGCTGTTCGTCTCCATCAGGAAGCCGTAGGCCGGGTTCGTGTTGATGACGACCTCGTAGATTTTCGACAGCCCGAAGTCGTACATCGTCTTCATGCGGTGGTACGCCTTGCCGAAAGACCAGTGGGAGTAGCGGCCGGGCAGGGCGTAAGAGCCGATCTCGTACATGACGGTGGCCGGCACGACCTCGAAGCGCGTGGGGAACGGGTCGAGGCCGAACCTGTGGGCGATCTCCCAAATCTGTTCGAGGGCGCGTTCGAGGTCTTTCGTCTCGCGGTCTTCCATGCCGGCATTGTCCGCCCGCGCAGCGGCGCGCCGCAAGTCTTATCTTCGGCCGCGCCGCCGGGGGCGCGTGCGCTATACTGCGCGCCGCCGCCCGCCCCGGCCG
>DATCVD010000346.1:0-3412 GCA_036567125.1 Pyrinomonadaceae bacterium
AGGGGGCGCGCCCGCCGGCAATTTAGCGTCCGGCCGGGCGGGCGGCCGCCCGCGGACTCGCCCCCGACTCTAACGAACGACCCACGCCCACTCGGGGCTGCACTTCCCGCCGACCCGCTGCCCGTAGAGGGCGACCTCGATTTCCTTGCCCGCGATTTCGTCGAGTAACGATTTAACTCGCGTTTCGTTCCCGTAAGCGGTGACGACCGTCCGCCCGCGGTCTGAGTCCACGACGAAGCCGAACGAGCCGTACCACGCGACGGGGGAGCACAGCACTTCGCCGCCGCGGCCGTCCGAGACGGTTAGCGCGAGGTCTTCGGATTGGTTTAAGTCGGCCCACTTGTAAGAGAGGAGAAGGCCGCGGCGCTTCGGCACGGAGTTGGAGAGGTCTGGGGCGGAAGGGCTGCGCCCCCGGCGCGGCGTCGTCGGCCCGCGGTTGGGGCGGTTGGTGAAACGCGTGTAGAGGGGGTACGCGCGCCGCCCGTGCCGCCCCGCGATTCGCCGCCAGCGCGCGTCGCCCACCTCGTAGAGGTTGGTGATCCAGTAGCCGTCGTCGTAGTTCATGTAGATCAGCTCGGCCCTGCCGTCGCCGTCCAAGTCAACGAGATCGAAGACGCCGCGTGGGCCGTCGTCGAAGTAGCCGTCGGCCTCGAAGGGGACGGGGCGGCCCTCGGCGTCGAAGGTGAGCGTGAAGATGTGTCGGCTGGGGGCCAGCCCGTTCCCGCCGGTGGGGCAGACGAGGACGGCGTCGCGGAGGCGGTTGCGATCCAAATCCGCGACGTAAACGCGGCAGGGATAGGCGGAGGCCGTCCTGCCGAGGAAGACCTGCCAGTCCAGCCCGCGCCGGTCTTTGCCCGAGATGACCGTGCCGTCGTCCGCGTACTTGACGAACGCGCCGGAAGGCCCGATGTCGAGTTTTTCGGGCAGAGGCTTGTCCGTCTGCTCTCCAAAATCGGCGGGCCGGCCGCTGGTCGCCGTCCCCGCGTAACGCACGGGGAAACGCCTGACGGTTTCGGCTTCGGACAGCGGCAGGTAATCCCGGTTCACGTCCTGAAAAGCCGACGCCGTCCCGGCCAGCAGGACGAGCAACCCGGCGCTGATCGCCGGGTGGTACTTACGTCTCATAGTTTTTAATGTGACTTGGATAGAAGAATGATCGTGCTGCCGTCAAAGCCCTTCCACTCGGAAGCGAAATAGCAATACTGGCCGGGGAAATCCTCCAGCGACGCTTCCGACTCCGGCGAGGCGAGGTGCGCCTTTACCTCGCCTTTCCAGAAATCGAAACGCCCGTTACTCGGAATCCAGTCGAAGGGTTTCCCCACGTCGGCGACGACGAAACGGGGTTCGCCCGCGCGCAGCATGTCGGCAATGTCCGAGGCGTCGAGATCGCGAACCTTGATCGTGCTCACCAGTCGCTCACCCGCCCACAGTTCCTCAGCGGGCAGGCGGGTGACGACTCTCTGATTCCGGTTCATCGAGGTTCGCTCATGAATTCAGGGCCGCGAAGTCGCCCGGCTCAAACCCTGTAGTGGACGCGGCCGCGCCGGGCGGCGTCCGCGGCCGCGTCGATGTTGCCGAGCCGGAGCGAAACGTCGGCGTTCAAGTCCAGCCCGGCGCGCTCGCCCGCGAGCAGTTTGACGGTGCCGGCGGCGGCGATCATCGCGGCGTTGTCGGTCGAGAGGTGGCGGGAGGGGAAATAGACTTTGACGCCGAGCCTTCGGCCGGCGGCCTCGGCCGCGTCGCGCAGCGCGCCGTTGCAGGCCACGCCGCCCGCGACGACGAGCGTGCGCGGGTCGTGCTCGGCGGCCAGCCTCTCGGTCGTCCCGACGAGCGAGCGCACGACGACGCTCTGGAAACTCGCCGCCAAGTCCTTCACTCCCCGCGAAGGCTCTTCGCCCTCGCCGACGGGCCGCAAGCCCGACTCGCGCACGTACTTCGTCACGGCGGTCTTCAAGCCGCTGAAGCTGAAGTCGGGCAGGCCGTCGCCCATGCGCGGGACGCTGAAGGGGACGGCTCGCGCATCGCCCTCGCGCGCGAGTCGTTCGATGACGGGGCCGCCGGGGTAGCCGAGGCCGAGCAGCTTCGCCACCTTGTCGAACGCCTCGCCGGCCGCGTCGTCGCGCGTGCGCGCGAGCACTTTGTAGCGGCCCGGCTCGGGGACGAGGAAGAGGTTCGTGTGGCCGCCGGAGACGACGAGCGCGAAGGCCGGGTATTCGATGGGCGGGTTCTCGAAGACGACCGAGTAGATGTGCCCCTCGATGTGGTTGACGCCGACCAAGGGCTTGCCGAGCGCGTAGGCCATCGCCTTCGCGTAGGACAGGCCGACGAGCAGCGACCCGACCAGCCCCGGCCCCTGAGTGACGGCGATGCCGTCAACCTCGCCCGGCTTCGCGCCGGCGCGCGCGAACGCCTCCTCGACGACGGGGACGATCTTGTCCAAGTGCTCGCGCGACGCCAGCTCCGGCACGACGCCGCCGAACCGCTTGTGCACCTCGATCTGCGACGAGATGACCGACGACACGATCTCCCGCCCGTCGCGCACGACGGCCGCCGCCGTTTCGTCGCACGAACTTTCGATTCCGAGTACGAGCATAAAGTTTTTCCGCCGGCCTGAGAGGCTGCGAGGATTTTAGCAGGGCAGCGCGGGGTTCCTAAGCGTGCGCGCCGAAGGGCGGGGTTCTGAGTTGATTTGCGCTCCGCGCGATCCCTGCGTCCTCTGCGTCTCCGCGGTGAGCAACCTTCCATATTCATTCACCGCGGAGGCGCAGAGGGCGCAGAGGGGGCGCAGAGAAGATGGTGTGGGGGCACGGAGATGACGGTGTCAGGATTCGTCGAAGTTTAAGACTTTGCGGCGGACGCCTTGTTTGAGCAGGGGAACGTTGAAATTGATCAGCAGCCCGACCCGCCAGCCGCCGAGGCGGAGGTAGGTCAGCAGTTGCGCCTCGTGGATCGGGGCGAGAGCTTCCACCGACTTGATCTCGACTACTACCTCACCTTCAACCAGCAGATCGAGCCGATAACCGCACTCACAACGAACGCCCTTGTACTCCAAAGGTAGAGGGCGCTCGCGCTCGAATCGAATACCGCGCACTTCAAGCTCCCGGCACAAGCACTGTTGGTATGCCGATTCGAGCAGCCCCGGCCCGATCTGCCGGTGCACCTCCATCGCCGCCCCGATGATCACCTCAGTCACCCGATTCAAGCGACCGCCCATCATCTCCTCCGCGCCCCTCAGCGTCCTCCGCGACTCTGCGGTGAACCGAGATCAAAAAACGCTCAAGTCCAAGTTACCCCGATCCGATCATCTCCATTACGTCCCCGGCGGTTCGGGCGGCGCGCGGCGAGTCGCCTTGCGGGGCGCTCGCTCGGTGCGGCTCGCGGCTTCCCACGCGGCGAGGCGGGCCGCGTCGTC
>DATCVD010000347.1:0-3622 GCA_036567125.1 Pyrinomonadaceae bacterium
GAACGACGGCGGCTGGCCGAGGTTGATCTTCCTGACCTCGCCCATCCCGGTCTGCGCTCGAAGGTGCAGGGCGTACTCGCCCGCCTCGTCCGAGAAGTAGGCCACCCACCGGCCGTCGGGCGACCACGCCGGGTCGCGCTCGGCGGCGTTCGAGGTGTTCGTGAGGTTCCGCGCGTCGCCCTTCTCGGCGGGGACGGAAAGGATTTCGCCGCGGGCCTCGAAGACGGCGCGCGCGCCCGTCGGGGAGATCGATCCGGTGAGGATGCGGTCGCCGACCTTCTGTAAGCGCGGGCGCACCGAGGCGATGTCGGCGTTGACCGTCACTTCGACCTTGTTCGCCTTGCCCGTCCTCGTGTCGAAGAGGTTGATCGAGCCGAACTGCTCGTAGACGATGGCGTCGGGGCCGGCCGAGGCCGCCTTGATGTCGAGGCCCGTGTTCGGCAGCGCCCGCGCCACCTTCTTCGTCACGGTGTCGTAGGAGAAGAGCGTGATGGGGCCGTTGCGATCCGAGAGGAAGTAAACCTTCTTCGGCTCGGACGCGAGCCACATCGGGTTGAAGTCGTTCGAGTCGGTGCGCGGCACGCGCTCGACGCTCGAATCCGAGAGGTCGGCGATGTAGACGGGCGTGGCGCGCCCGCCGCGGTAACGCTTCCACGACTGGAAGGCGCGCGGCAGCGGCACGTAGGCCATGCGAGCGCCGTCGGGCGAATAAGCGCCCTCGTAGGCCATCGGGAGCGGCACGAGCGTGGGCGCGACGCCGTCGACAGGTATCGTGAAGAGCTGCGCGGTGCGACCCGTCTCGGCCGAGCGGGCCGAGACGAAGAGTACCGACTTGCCGTCGGGCGTCCAGCCGGCGAGCGAGTCGCCGCCGGGGTGGAAGGTGAGCCGGCGCGGCTCGCCGCCCGACGCCTCGACGACGTAGACGTCGACGTTGCCGTCGTACTCACCCGTGAAGGCCACCCACCGGCCGTCGGGCGAGAAGACGGGGTTGAACTCGCGCCCCACGTCGGCCGTGAGGCGCGTGGCCTCACCGCCCTCGCGCGGCACAGACCAGAGGTCGCCGGCGTAGGAGAAGACGACGTGCGTGCGGTTGATCGTGGGGGTGCGCAGCAGCAGGGGCTTCTCCTGCGCGGCGGTCGAAGTAGTCGAAGCGGCCGCGAGCAGCAGGAGCGCGATGATCAAGGTAGTGCGTTTCACTTTATCAATCCTCTCGGAGATTGTCGTCACGGATTAGGTTCGCCCGCCCCGGCGCTGCCTTCACTCCTGAGCGCGGCACCGGGGCGATGACTCATTTTGCCTCGCGGCGGCCCCCCTCGCGGGGCGCGCGCTTCAGTTGTTGCCCGTGCCGCCGGCCTCGGCCGACTTGTGGTAGTTGGGGTAGGCGGGCCGCTTCGGCTGCGGCTTCGGGTTGCGCTTCATCTCTTCGAGCACCAGCTCGACCGCCCGCTCTAACTGCGGGTCGCGCCCCGCGCGCCACGCCGCCGGGTCCATCTCGACTTCGACGTCGGGCGCGACGCCGCGGTTCTCCACCTCCCACTCGCCTTCGAGCCCGAAGATGGCCGCGTCGGGCGCGGTGACGTTGCCGCCGTCCATCAACTGCGGCATCGGGAAGGAGGCGACGAGGCCGCCCCACGTGCGCTTGCCGACGAGCGGGCCGATCTTCATCTTGCGGAAGTACCACGGCAGGGCGTCGCCGCCCGACCCGGCCAGCTCGTTGATGATCATCGCCTTCGGGCCGTAGATGGCACCTAAGGGCGTCGGCACGTCGCGGCCCTCGCGGAAGGCGATGTAGTTGAGGAGCGGGCGCGAGAGGTACTCGACGATGTAGTCGGCGAGCGCGCCGCCGCCGTTGAAGCGCTCGTCGATGACGGCCCCGTCCTTGTGCGTCTGCGAGAAGTAGTAGCGGTTGAAGCTCTCGTAGCCGGGGCCGGAAGTGTTCGGGACGTAGACGTAGGCGACGCGCCCGCCCGACAGTTGATCGACCTTGCGGCGGTTGCCCTCGATCCAGTCGAGCGCGCGCAACCCCTGCTCGCTCGGCACGGGGACGACCGTCACCTCGCGCGCGCCCGCGCCGTCCGCGTTCGGCCCGACCTTGATCACGGTCTGCTTGCCGGCCCTGCCCTCGAAGAACGAGTAGACCTCATGAGCGGCGCGCACGTCGCGGCCGTCGACCGCCAGCAGGTACTCCCCGGCCTTGACGTTGACGCCGGGCTGCGTGAGCGGCGCGCGCAGCTGCGGGTTCCAGCTCTCGCCGTTGTAGACCTTGGCGAAGCGGTAGCGGCCGTTCTCGACGCGGTAGTCCGCGCCGAGCAGGCCGCCGGCGACGAAGGTGGGCAGCGGGCGGTCGCCGCCGGAGATGAACATGTGCCCGACCGTGAGCTGGTTGAGCATCTCGCGGAAGAGGTAAGTCAGGTCGGCGCGGTGGGCCACGGAGTCGAGGTAGGGCTCGTAGCGCTTCTTCATCGCGGCGACGTCGAGGCCGTGGAGGTTCGGGTCGTAGAAGAAGTCGCGCTCGCCGCGCCACACCTCGTCGAACATCTGCCGCCACTCGGCCTTCGGATCGACGCGGACTTCCATCTCGGCCGTTTTGATGACGCCCTCGCCGGGCTTGACGGGCGCGGCCGTCGCGGCGATGACCCAGTTCGGCCCCTGCCGGAAGAGCATCTTCTCGCCGTTGGCCGACAGCTCGAAGGCCCCCACCCCGTCGAGCACCTTGTCGAGCTTGCGCTTCTCCATGTCGAACTTGTGGACGACGAACCCCGGCGGGCCGGTGGGGCCGGACGCGCCGGCGGGCAGCACTTCAAGCACGTAGAAGTTGTTCGCCTTGCCCGCTAGGAGGCCGATGTAGTTGCGCGCCGGGATCGTGTAGAGCGCGACGATGCGCTGCTCGACGTCTTCGAGGTCGATGCGGACTGGCTCAGGCGCTTTCTTCGCGGGGGCCTTCGCGGCCGCGGCCGCGGCCTCCTTCTGCTCGGCGCCGGGCATCTTCTCGCCGGGCTTCGGCTCTTCGGGCTTCGGAGTCTCCGCAGGGGTCGCGCCCGGCGTGGCGTCGGGCGAGGGCGAGGGAGTTGGCGTGGGCCTCGTCTCCTCCGCGATCTTCTCCTCGTCGCTTTCGGGCGAGAGCGGCGAGGGGAGGTCTTTGCGCAGGACGACGGCGTAGACGCTGCGCGAGGACTGGTGCGCGAAGGTGGACATCTCGGCGAAGCTGAAGGCCGGGCCGAGGTTGGTGCTGGCGGTGAAATAGAGGTACTTGCCGTTCTTGTCGAAGTCGGGGTAGCGCGCGTCGCTCATGCCGTCGGTGAGCCGGCTCGCCTTGGAGGTTTCGAGCGAGTAGACGAAGACGGCGCGGAGGTGGTTGTCGAGCTGCTTGGTGTAGGCGATCCAGCGCGAGTCGGGCGACCACGAGGGCTGCATCACGCTCTGCCGGAGCCCGTTCGGGTTCTTGTCGATCTTCACGGGCGCGCCGGACTTCTCCACGTCCACGTACCAGAGGTTGAGGCGCTTGTCCGTGTAGGCGATCTTCTTCGAGTCGGGCGACCAGGTGGGCGAGTAGAAGAACGACGGCGGCTGGCCGAGGTTGATCTTCCTGACCTCGCCCATCCCGGTCTGCGCTCGAAGGTGC
>DATCVD010000348.1:0-4512 GCA_036567125.1 Pyrinomonadaceae bacterium
CGGGCGCGGCGAAGTCGGGCGCGCGCGAGGTGGGCGACAAGGCCGAAGACGTTGGCGACAAGGCCAAGTCGGGCGCGAAGAAGGCCGCCTCCGGCGCGAAGAAGGCGGGCAAGGCCGTCAAGGACGCCGTCACGCCCTGACGCCGTCGCGCGGCAGTCGAAATCAGCGAAGGCGGGCGCGGCGCGTGCGCGCCCGCCTTCAGTCTTGCGGGACGCCGCGGGGACGCGCCGCGTGGGGTGATCGTTTATGAGCGTGAAGACGACCGGGCCGCTGCTCGAATTCTCGGAGCACGTCGAGACACTGATGGAAGGACTCTCGGCCGCCGTCTTCGTCGGCGACGACCTGTGGGTCGCCTGCGACGAGCTGACGAGCGTCGAACGCCTCAGCCCCGACGGCTGCGGCGGCTTCGGCGGCCAGCGCTCCTTCGAACTGCACGGGCCGCTCAAGCTGCCGGCCTTCGGCGAGAAGAAGATCGATCAGGAGATCGACATCGAGGGGCTGGACTTCGCCGACGGCTACCTGTGGCTGGTCGGCTCGCACAGCGTCAAGCGGAAGAAGCTCAGCGCCGGCAAGCACAAGAACGACACGGACGAGGAGAACATCGACAGGCTGCGCAAGACGGAGGCCGAGGGCAACCGCTACCTGCTGGCGCGCGTGCCCGTCGTGCGCGACGACGAGACGGGCGAGTCCGTGCTCGCCGCGGCCTCCGCCGACGGGACGCTCACGGCCGCGCAACTCCCGTGCACGCTCACCGACAGCGCGCTCACCCGCGCCGTCCTCGCAGATGACGAGGACGGCAAGCCCGACCGCCACCTCGCGCCGTGGCTGCGGCTGCCGGGGAAGGACAACGGCTTCGACATCGAGGGCCTCGCCGTCGCGGGCGGCCGCGTCTTCCTCGGCCTGCGCAGTCCAGTCCTGCGCGGCTGGGCCGTCGTGCTTGAGCTGAGCGTGGAGGGCGGCGCGGGCGGGGAACTCAGGCTCAAGAAGATCGGCCCGAAAGGGCGCGCCTACCGCAAACACTTCCTCGACCTCGGCGGCCTCGGCGTGCGCTCCGTCAACGCCGACGGCGACGACCTGTTGGTCATCGCCGGCCCGCCGCTGACGCACGACGGCCCCGTCCGCGTCTTCCGCTGGGAGGGCGGCGCGGCCGTGGGCGCGGAGTCGGTGGTGTGGGCCGACGAGTTGGGCGGCCCCGTGCTCGTCGTCCCGCACGGCGAGGGCGCGGATCGCGCGGAGGGGATGGTGCTCGTGCCGGGCACGAAGCCGCCGGCCGTGCTGGTCGTCTACGACGCGCCGTCGGAGGCGAGGAAGGTCGGGGGCCGGGCCGTGCGCGCCGACATCTTCGACCTGTCCTGAGGGGCGTCGCGCGGAAAGCCCGCGGCCGGTGTTATACTGGCCGCGCTTGGCAACTGAATTTTTCGGCGACGGAGGACGCGCGCGATGGAGGAGACGGGACGCTTCACACTCATCTGCCCGTGCTGCGAGGCGACGCTCGTGGTGGACGCGCAGACCGGCTCGCTCATCTCGCACGAGGAGAAGGCCAAGCCCGTCGCCTCCTTCGAGGAGATGGCGAAGGACTTGGAGCGGCAGAAGCAGGTGCGCGAGTCGATCTTCACGCAGGAACTCGGCTCGTTGAAGGATCGGGAGCGGCTGCTGGAAGAGAAGTTCCGCGAGGCCATGAAGCGCGCCGACAAGGACAAGGACAAGCCCTACCGCAACCCGCTCGACATGGACTGAGAAAGGGCCGTGAATCGTGAATAGACAGAATTGCCTTCTTCTATTCACGATTTACGATTTACGATTCACGGCTTTTCGCTAGCCGACGCAGGTCGGGTGGCCGCAGTCGCAGAGCTGAACCATCTCGGTCTCGGTCTTCGCCGCCTCGCAGTAGGGGCTGCAATGCTCCTCGCCGTCAGTCGCCGGGCAGTTACATACGCCGTGCGCGCACGTCTTCGCGTCCGCTTCTTCGCTCATCCCTTGCCTCCGTTAACGATCACTTCTTCAGCCGGTCGAGGAACTGCTTGCGGAACTTCGCCACCTTCGGCGCGATGACCGCGCGGCAGTAGCCCTGATTCGGGTTGCGCCGGTAGTAGTCGCGGTGATACTCCTCGGCCGGGTAGAACTCGGTCAGCGGTTCGAGCGTGGTGACGACACGGCCGTCCCAGACCCGCTCTGCTTCGAGTTCCGCGATCATCTGTTCCGCCGCCTCGCGCTGTTCGGGCGTTTCGTAGAAGACGGCCGAGCGGTACTGCGTGCCCACGTCCGCGCCCTGCCGGTTGAGCTGCGTCGGGTCGTGCGTCGAGAAGAAGACGCCGAGCAGGTCGCGGTACGAGACGACGCCCGGATCGTAGGTGACGCGCACGACCTCCGCGTGGCCCGTCGCGCCCGTGCAGACCTGCTCGTAGCTCGGATTCGCAACCGCCCCGCCCGCGTAGCCCGACTCGACGCGCTCGACCCCCCGCAGTTCGTCGAAGACCGCTTCGACGCACCAGAAGCAGCCGCCCGCCAACACCGCCCGTCCTCGCCCCTGTTCGTTACTCATGCCCGCGATTGTAGCCCGAACGCGGCGCGGCGGTGAAGCCGACGGGCCGGCCTCGCGCCTTTGGCCGCGCGCCCGTTTTGGTGAGAGAATGGTGCGCAACGTGATTCTTAAAACTCAAGGCGGGGCGACGACTCGGGCGGACGCGTGTGTTCGCGCCGCGCCGCGACGAAGAGCGAGCTAAGTGATGGGCGAAGCGAAGAGTGAGTTGAGCGTGAAGACGGTTCAGACCGAGCCGTTCGAGGGGCAGCGGCCCGGCACGTCGGGGTTGCGGAAGCGCACGCGCGTCTTCATGCAGCCCAACTACTTGGAGAACTTCGTGCAGTCGGTCTTCGACGCCGTCAGGCAGGACGCGGGCGGCGACTTCCGCGACTCGGCGCTCGTCGTCGGCGGCGACGGCCGCTACCACAACCGCGCCGCCGCGCAGGTGATCCTACGCATGGCGGCGGCCAACGGCTTCCGCTCCGTGCTCGTCGGACGCGGCGGTCTGCTCTCCACGCCCGCCGTCTCCGCCGTCATCCGCCGCCGCGGCGCACTCGGCGGACTGGTCTTGTCGGCGAGTCACAACCCCGGCGGCCCCGACGCCGACTTCGGCATCAAGTACAACATACGCAACGGCGGCCCCGCGCCCGAGTCCGTCACCGAGCGCATCTACGCCGGCACGCAGACCGTCCGCGAGTACCGCACCATCGAGCACCCCGACCTCGATCTCGAACGCGAGGGCACGCACCGCCTCGGCCACACCGAGATCGAAGTGATCGATCCCGTGGAGGACTACGAGGCGGTCGCCGCCGGCCTCTTCGACTTCGACGCCCTGCGCGCGCTCTTCGCGGGCGGCTTCCGCGTGGTCTTCGACGCGATGAGCGCGGCCACCGGCCCCTACGCGCGTCGCATCCTCGTCGAGCGGCTCGGCGCGCCCGAAGGGACTGTCATCAACGGCACGCCGCTCGAAGACTTCGGCGGCCACCACCCCGACCCGAACCTCGTCCACGCCGCCGAACTCGTCCGCGCGATGACCGGCCCCGGAGCGCCCGACCTCGGCGCGGCCTGCGACGGCGACGGCGACCGCAATTTGATCTTGGGCCGCGACTTCTTCGTCACGCCCGGCGACTCGCTCGCCGTGCTGGCCGAGCACGCGAAAGAGTGCATCCCCGGCTACGCGGAGGGACTCAAAGGCGTCGCCCGCTCGATGCCGACGAGCACGGCCGTGGATCGCGTCGCCGCCGCGCTCAATATTCCGTGCTACGAGACGCCGACGGGCTGGAAGTTCTTCGGCAACCTGCTCGACGCGGGCCTCATCACCGTCTGCGGCGAGGAGAGCTTCGGCACGGGATCGGATCACGTGCGCGAGAAGGACGGGCTGTGGGCCGTGCTCGCGTGGCTCTCCGTCGTCGCCGCGCGCCGCAAGTCGGTCGCCGAAATCGTCCGCGAACACTGGCACCGCTTCGGCCGCAGCTACTACCAGCGGCACGACTACGAAGGACTCGACGCGACGCGCGCCGCCGAGATGATCGAAGAGTTGCGCGGGCGACTTCCGGGGCTGGCGGGGGCGGAGCTTGGCGGCGTCCGCGTCGCGGGCGCGGACGAGTTCGGCTACACCGATCCGGTGGACGGGAGCGTCGCCACGAAACAGGGCGTCAGGATTTTTCTCGAAGACGGCTCGCGCGCGGTGCTCCGCCTGTCGGGCACGGGCACGGAGGGAGCGACGCTGCGCATCTACGTCGAGCGGTACCGCGACGACGGCGGCCGCGGTGACGTCGAGGAAGCACTCGCGCCGCTCGCGCGCGGCGTGCGCCAGCTGCTCGCGCTCGGCGAACGCTTCGGCACCGACGAGCCGACGGTCGTCACTTGAAGTCCGTTTTATGAGTCGAACCGAGGGCGGGCCTAACGGGATCGGCGGCGGCGTCTGGCGTCTCGCGCGGCGGAGGTTCCTCGGCCTCGCGGCCGGGGCTTTCGCCGCGCCGCTCGGCGTC
>DATCVD010000349.1:0-3855 GCA_036567125.1 Pyrinomonadaceae bacterium
AGGAAAACGGAGGGGGCGGACGCGCGCGCGTCCGCCCCCTCCGTTTTCCTACCCTGCGTCATCCCGGCAGACGTTTATGGCTGCCCGAATCTGAGCTTGTACTCGACGGAGTTGAGGAAGCCGTTGACCATCGTGCGGGTGTCGCCCGACTGCAAGACGCGCAGCCACGCCTCGAAGCCCGCCGGCTCCGGCTTGCGCCGCAAATAGCCGTAGTACTGCATCGCCACGAACGCGTTGTCGAACTCCCTCGCGCCGACCTCGTCAGAATCCGCCACCGCCCGCAAGACCTGCGCGCGCGCGAGCAACCCGCCGCTGAGCCTGCTCGTCAGCTCCGCGCCGGAGAGCGTCACCTTCGCGCCGGTGTCGGGCCTCACGGGGTCGGGCGTCGTCACCTGCTGGAGCTGGTAGCGGCCGAGCAGGGCCGCGACGTACTCCGCGTTCGTCATCCCGTTGTAGAGTTGCGTGAACTCGCCGCGTTGCGTGAACCTCTGGGCGAGTTGCGCCCTGCGCTCGTGAACCTGCTGCTCGGTCGCCCCGGCGATGAAGCTCATGTCCGAGACCATCTCGGTGTACTCGGGCAGGCGGCCGAACGCGGCGCGGTAGAAGCGGAAGACGTAGGCGCCCTTCAACTGAAACTCGACCGAGCGGAAGAAGCCCTCGCCCGAGACGTGGATGCGGTCGCAGCCCGACTGCACTTCGGGGCCGGTGAAGATGTTCACGCAGCCGTTCAGCACGCCGAGCCACGCGTCGAAGCCGGCATCGTCCGGCTCTCTGGAGAGGAAGTCCAAGTATTGCTGGCGGACGAAGAACTCTTTCGAAGCGACGACGGGGTTGGGCGCGCCGCCCGCGTCGCTGGCCTCGACGGTCACGGACGCGACCGCGGGTGTGCCGAGCGAGGCCACCAAGGCATCACTGAGCCGCACCTGAAAGGTCTCCGGCCCTTCGGCGTGGCCGTCGTCGATGAGGGGTACGGTGATCGTCTTCGCGGTCTCGCCGGGGGCAAAGATGAGGGTGCCGACCGCGGTGGCGAAGTCGCAGCGGGCGAAGGCGTTGCCCGCCGCGCCGGCCGCGTCGGCGCAGCCCACCGTGAAGGTGTCCGCGTCCGCCGTCTGGTAATCGACGACGGCGAAGTCGGACGGGTCGCCCGTCCGCGTGACGGTGAGCGTCGCGCGCGCGCTTGCCTCCGAGAACTGGTAGCTCGCCTGTGAGAACTGGAGCCGCGGCGACGCCGGCCCCTGCGTGACGGTGAAGGTCAGGCCCGCAATCGTCATCGTGCCGGAGCGCGCGGTCGCGCCGCTGTGGGGCGCGACCGCGTAATTCACCGTCCCGTTGCCCTGCCCCGACGCGCCCGCCGTGATCGTGATCCATTCGACGTTCGACGCGGCCGTCCAAGCGCAAGCAGCGCCGGCCGTGACGCTGACCGCGCCGGTCGAGGCCGCGGGGGCGACCGAGACGCTGTTCCGCGAGAGGCTGTAAGTGCAGGCGGCCGTGGCATCGGTGAGCCGCGCGACGAAGCCGTCGCTGCTCCCGCCGCCGAAAGACGGATCGAGCGGCGCGACGAGCGGGAAGTTGCCCGACGTTTGGCCGACGACGTAGGCGGTGCCGGCCGCGTCAACCGCGATCCCGCGCCCCTGATCCGCGCCGCCGCCGCCGAGGTAGGTCGAGTAGATGACCTCGCTCGCGGGGCCTAACTTGAAGACGAAGGCGTCGCTGCCGCCGAGGCCGTAGCCGTTCTGCGACGGGCTGACCATGGGGAAGTCTATCGAGTTGGTGGAGCCGGTGACGTAGGCGTTGCCCGCCGGGTCGAGCGCGATGGCGTGGCCCCAGTCGCTGAACTGCCCGCCGTGGAGGACGGAGTATTCGAGCGCGGAGCCGGCGGGGCTGAAGCGCGCGACGTACACGTCAGAGATATCGGGGTTGCTGTTGGAGGTCCGCCGCGGCCCCGCGAGGGGGAAGTTGGCCGAGGAGGTCAGCCCCGTGACGTGAGCGCGCCCCGCGGAATCGACCGCGATTGCGAACGCCAACTCTAAACCGGTGCCGCCGAGGTAGGTCGAGTAGAGGGTCGCGCCCGCCGGGCTGAGTTTTGCGACGAAGCCGTCTAAGTCGCCGCCGCCGAACGCGGCCTGAAACGGCCCGGCCGTGGGGAAGTCGCCCGCGGAGGTCGAGCCGGCGAGGTAGGCGTTGCCGGCCGCGTCGAGCGCGACGCCGCTCGCCTCATCGCTCTCGCTGCTGCCGAGGTAGACGGAGTAGTCGGCCGCGGTGCCCTGCGCGTTGAGGCGGACGGCGAAGGCGTCCGCGCCGCTCTCGAAGCCGGCGTAGATCGTCGCCGGGTTCGACGGGGCCACTTCGAGCGCGTTCCGGCTCACGCTGCGGTTAATCAACCCCGCACTGCTCGCCGCCCAAGTCGCGCCCCCGTCGGCCGTCTTGTAGATGCCGCCTCCCAGAGTCCCCGCGTAGAGGACGGAGGGCGCGGACGGGTTGATCGCGAGGGCGACGACCGCGGAGGTGAACGTCCCGAACTGGTTCGGGCCTTGCAGCCCCGTGTTGATCTGCGACCAGCTCGCGCCGCCGTTCGTCGTCTTGAAGACGCCGCCGGAGATCGTGCCGGCATAGAGGACGGAGGGTGCGCTCGGATCGATCAGGAGCGAGTTGACCTGTAGCACACTCCCGAAGAAGTCGAATCCGTTGTTCGCCGCCGCCCACGCCCCCCCGCCGTCGGTCGTCTTGTAGACGCCGCGCCGCGTTGCCGCATAAACGATCATTGTGTTCGACGGGTCGATGGCGAAGTCGTATATCTCCCCCTGCAAGACTGACGATGGGAGGCCGTTGTTGACGGGCCCCCACGTCGCCCCGCCGTCCGTCGTCTTGAAGATGCCGTTGGAAGTGCCGGCATAGATCGTGTTGGGCGCGGCCGGGTCGGCCGCGAGCGCGTAGGCGAATCTGGTCGTCAGCCTTACGAAAGATGCGCCGCCGTCGGTGCTCTTGTGGATGCCGACGCTGGGCGTGGAGGCGAAGGTGGCCGCGTAGACGGTCGAGGGGTTCGAGCGGTCGATGAGCAGCGCGCTGACGGAGCGCGGGGCCGTGCCGCCGCCGGCGGGCGACCACGTCGCGCCGCCGTCGGTCGTCTTGTAGACGCCGATAGTGGTGCCCGCGTAGACGGTGTTCGGGTCGGTCGGGTGGATCGCGAAGGCGGTGGCGGTGTAGTCGTCGATGCCGTTCTCGGCGGGCTGCCACGTCGCCGCCGCGTCGGTCGTCTTATAGACGGGGCTGCCGGCCTTCGGCATCTGCGCGCCGTTGATGAAGCGGGAGGAGAACGTCCTGCCGGCGACGTGCGCGCGGCCCGCGGCGTCAACGGCGACGGCGTTGGGGAAGTCGGCCGACGGGCCGCCGAGGTAGGTCGAATAGAGGAGGGCCGTGCCCGAAGGGTTCAGCTTGAAGGCGAAGCCGTCGGTGCCGCCGCCCGGCGCGGCCTGTAGCGCGCCTGCGGTGACGGGGAAGTTAGACGAAGACGTGTTGCCGACGACGTAGGCGTTGCCTTCCGCATCGACGGCGACGCCCGTGCCCTGCTCCTCTCCCGTCCCCCCGACGTAAGTCGCGTACAAGAGCGCCGTGCCGGCCGGGTTGAGCCTGAGGACGAACGAGTCTCTCAAGCCGCGTCGCGCGGCCTGCACGCTGCTCGGGCCGGGGAAGTCTGCCGAGTCCACGTAGCCCGCGACGTAGAGGCTGCCGTCGGAGCCGCGGGCGACCGCGAGCGCCTCGTCGAAGCCCGTCCCGCCGAGGTAGGTCGAGTAGCTGATGACGGGGTCGATGACGAGCGGGTGGCGCGCGTCGTAGTCGCCCAGCTCGAAGGCCACG
>DATCVD010000350.1:0-11400 GCA_036567125.1 Pyrinomonadaceae bacterium
GACGGCGGGGCGCGACAACGTATGGAGTCGGCCTTCGGCGCGGGCTTCGGCGACGTGCGCGTGCACGCCGACGCGGGGGCCGCCCGGTTGTCCGAAGGCTTGAGCGCGCGCGCCTTCACGGTCGGGCAGCACATCGCCTTCGGGAAGGGAGAGTATCAACCGGGCACGCCGGTCGGCGAAGCGTTGATCGCGCACGAGCTGGCGCACGTCCTACAGCAGCGGGGCGCGGGCGGCGCGGCGGGCGGGCCGGCGCAGAAGGGTGCGTCCGACTACGGCGCGCTCGAAGAGGACGCGGACGGGGCCGCGGTCGGCGCGGTCGTCTCGGCGTGGGGCGGCGACGGCAAGGGGCTGGCGCGGGTCGCCGCGAGCGCGCTGCCGAGTCTGAAGTCCGGGCTGCGGCTACAGCGTTGCGAGGTCGATAGCGCACGGCCCGCGCCGACCATCGTCGGGCCGGAGGATATGGAGTCGAGAGGCTTCCACCTGCATCTCCCGCAGGGCGAGCCGTCGGTCGGTCGGACTTACGAGATGAGCTACACGGCCCCGCCGACCCTGCCCGCGGGCGGCTACACCAACGGGCGGTGGCACGCCATCCGGCCGGGCGAGACGGGCTACGGCCGGCGCGAGGGCTTCGGCGTCAGACATTCGTGGACGCTCGACGCGCCCGGCGAGTGGACGCTGACGGTCGAGATTCCGCTCGCAAATAACGTGTACGGCTACCTGTCGCACACCGTCAACGTGCGCGGGGTCGACGAGACGACGCAGGCCGGTCTGGGCCGCGTGCGGCCGAGGAGCCTGACGGACTTCTTCACCCGGCTGGAAGTGCAGAACCTTGAGAACATCAATTACGGCATGGCCGACCAGAGCTTCGGCGAGACCTACATCACGCTCGCAGGCGGCGAGAACCCCGCGCGCCCCCGCACGCCGCCCAACCTCCGATCCAACCGCTACGGCGTCCGCCCGCCGCCCGGCGTCACCCCCTCGCGCTACCAGTGGTCGGCCGTGCCCAACAACCTCTCCGGTTACCCGACTCAGGAGTACTTCGGCCACCGGCGTCGCGAGGTGGCCGGCCGCGACGGGTTCGACCTCGGCACCGGCGCGACGGCGCAGTGGACGATCTACGAGACCGGCGTCGCCACCATCTACTGCACGATGTACGACGCGCAGGGCGCGCAGGCCGCCGAGGCGCGGTACCGGCAGGTCGTGCTGACCGACGAGGAGAGCGCGCACGTCAGGGCGTTTCAGGACTACATGCGGGAGGCGCGCGAGCAAGTCCGCGCCATCCGCCCCGACACGGCCGTCTACGTGGCCGCCGTCCACCTCACGACCGAGAGCGGGGCCGTCAACGAACTCTCCTTCTTCCTCGGCACGCCGACGAACGGGCGCGGCCTGAAGCTGATCGACCTGACGCCCGGCGTCGCCGTCCGCGAGTACGACGGCGCGGACTTCGCCGCCGTCGTCCGCGACTTCAACGAAGACAACAGCTACCCGGAAGGGCAGTTGCGCCTGCGCGTGCCGGAGAACAGCCTCGGCGTCCCCGTGCAGGAGTGGACGTTCCACACCACCGGGGCCAGCTTCGCGCAGCGGCTCTCGTCCGGCTGGGGCTGGGCCTCGCTCGGACTCGCGGCCCTCGGCGTGCTGTCGGCCGTCATCCCCGGCGCGCAGGGCGCGGCCCCGGTCTTCTTCATGGCCTCGGCGGCGCTGGGCGCGGCCTCGGCCGGCGCGAGCCTCTACCAACGCTCGCAGGAGGCCCACCCGAGCGGCACGAGCATCGCCATCGACATCGCCTCGCTCGCCGGGAGCCTGATCGGCATGGCCGGCGCGGCCAACGTCCTGCGGCACGGCCCGCGCATCGCCGCGCTGACGCGCACGGGCCGCTTCGTGCTCTACACGGGGTTTGCGTCCGAGGCCGTCGGCGGCGTCTTCATCCTCGCCGAGGGCGCGGAACAGATCGCCGCGATCCTCGAAGGGCGCGGCTCGGCCGAAGAGAAAGCTTCGGCGGTCGCGCGCGTGCTCGCCGGCCTGATGCTCAACGGCGCGCTGCTCGCGTGGGGGGCGCGCGACTTGGGCGCGGCGCGCCGGCAGGTGAGCGGCGCGATCGGCGAGGCGACGGTCGGCCGGCTCACGAACGCGGAACTCCACGCGCTGAGCATCCTCGAAGGCCCGGCGATGGCGCGTCTCGCCAACTCAAGTCTGGAAGAGGTGCAGTCGGTCGCGGCGCTCATCAGGGAGAACCCGCAGCGCGCGATGGGCCTCGTCAACCAGTACGGCGAGCAGTTCGTCGTCGCGGCGCGCGGCCGCCCGGAGAACCTCGAAGAGCTGGCGCAGTCGCTCCACGCCGGGACGCCGGAGTTGGCCGGCACGCGCGGATCATACGGGCCGCCGGCCGCGCCCGGCGTGCCGCGGCCGGTTTACATCGAGAGGCCGGGCCAGAGCAGTCCGAATGCGCTCGCGGGCCGCATCAGGGACACCTTCCTGAACCCCAGATCCCCCTTCGCCACGCAACTCGCCGAAGGGGCCACGCTCCGCGTCCCCGCCGGGGCCGCGCCGACCCATTACGAGCTGGTCATCCCGGCCGCCGGGGCGCGCGCCGAGATCGTGATCCCCGTGCGGATCGAGTCCACGCCCACGCGCCCGACCCGGAGCGTCCACGGCGCGGAGACGGGGCCGGCGCGGATGGAAATACGTTCGTCCGTGGATTCGTCCGGCGCGACGCGTTACGAAGCGAGGATCGAGGTTCACCGCGACCTGAGCAGCGGCGACGTACCCCTCGCGCTCGGCCACGAGTTGGACGAGTTGGGCCGCATCGCCATCTCCGGCGTCCGCGGGGCCGACATCACGGCGCAGAAGCGGGCCTCGCTCATGCGGGCGCAGACGGCCGGGGCCGGCGCGACTCCCCCCGCCCCGACCGCCCACGACTTCGCCACCGCGCGGGAGTTTGAACTCGCGTCGAGGCGCACTCCCATCGACCCGACTAATTTCGACCTGCCGGACGACCTCATGTCCCGCGCGCTCTCGATGGGCTTCGGCAACGCGGAATTTCTCGACGCGAAGATCAGACTCTTGCGCGAGGCCGGCGTCAGGGAGGAGGTGCTCCACCGCCTCCGGGTGCTGGCCGTGCACAGCCAAGCCGCCGCGGCCTTCGGCACCGCCTCGCCGTTCGCCACGCGCGCCCTGATCGGCCACATCGTCGGGCGCGACGCGGGCGGCTCCGGGATTTCGCCGATCTCCGGACTGCACCTCGAATCCGAGTTGTTGGTCGTTCGGGCCGCGCTCATCCGCGACAACAGCAACATACATTTGGTGCGCACGACGGATTCGCCCCGCGTCGCGGGCGGCGTGACCTATAATGCCTACGAGCAGTGGAGGTGGGTGGGTGGCGGTTCGCCGCCGCTGGGGAGCCGCCCGGCCAATCCGGCCGGGGTGGCCGGCACGCGGCACGGAGGCTGGGAGTTGGCCCCGGAACCGAAGACGACCTTCAACGACACCAACGCATTTTTACAACACGCTAACGCCCAGTGGGGCGCGTTCATCGCCGCCCGCGGGATGGCCCCCGACAACAATCTGCATTGGGTCCAACCGGTTTCGGGAGGGCTGGCTGTCGCGGGCCGCGCCGCCATTGACCCGGCCGGTAATATCACCCACAGAACGGTGTACCCGCACAGGACGGGAGGTCTGGCATCTTGGTAGATAAGCTGAAGGTCGGCCCCTACGTTTTCACAATCATCCCGCTCTACGGCGGGCCGCTTCTCTACGCGCATGGCGAAGGCGAGGCCGTGGCCCGGCTTCTCAATTACGCCGTCACCCCGCCCGAGACCCACCTCGCCGAAGAAATCCGCGGCGCGACGGAGGTCGGCAACAAGGAGATCGGCAACGCGGACGTGTCCGCGGGTCCCGCGGCCGACGGCGAAGAGGATCGGGCGTTGCGCGCCGAGTGGGCGGCGAAGACGGGCGAGCGGTGCGGCCCCGGCGAGGTCGCGTGCGTCAGGCAGAGCGGTCTGGCCCGCCACGTTCCGATCTCGTGGGCGGCGCTGCAACAGGGCCTCGCGGAACTTCTGGAGTTGCGCGCCGGGTGGCGGCCCGAACCCGGCCCGTGGCTCTTCGCGCGGCCGACGCTGAGGCCCTTCGTGACGCCGGAAGACTTCCAGATCATCCGCTCGCTCGAACAGGAGGCGGAGGCCATCGACAAGCTCGATCTCGAAGCCGAGGTGGGGCGCGAGCCGGCCGCGCTCGTCGAGCGGCGGCGGAAGTTTCTCGCGGCCTGCCGGGACGCGGGCGTCTTCGCCCCAGACCACGGCAAGGTCAGGGAGCAGTGGCTCTACAACTGGTCGGCCGAGCGCCTGAGCGCGCTCCGCTCGGCGTTCGTCAGTCTCAGGGGGTGGGGCCTGCTAAACGAAGGCGAGGAGCCGCCCGACGGCCGCGTCTGTCTCGACTACGTCCGCCTGAAACTCTGGCCGCCGGGCGAGGACGGCGAGAGCTTGGCGCGTTCGGTGCTGAGCCTGCTGCCGGCCGCCTCGGAGGGCGGCGAGCAGGGGGCGGTGATCGAAAGGGTGGGGGCGTCCGCGATCAGGGTCTGGTGGCGGCGCGACGGGGGGCGGCCCGCGCTGCTGGCAATCGCCAGCGGCTGAGCGTCAGTGCCGGCGGCGGCGCGCGCGGCTCACGGATCGAAACTCTCGGTCAGGAATTCGTCGGCCTCCGCGCACGCCGCGTCGGGCTTGATGCCGTACTTCCGCATCAGCTCGAAGAAGGCGCGTCGCGGTTTGCCGCTCGCGCGCGCCGCCTGCGCGATGTTGCCGTTACTTTGGCGGAGCGCGGCTTCGAGGTATTCGCGCTCGAAGCGGGTGACGAGTTCGCGCTTCGCCTCCTTCATAGTCCTCTCGCTCGCGCAGGTGTTGGCGGCCGCGGCCGCCGCCGGCGGCCTCTCCGGCGCGTTACCGAGCAGCGACAGATCGTGCGGCCGCACGGGACTTTCGAGCCGCAGGCAGGTCAGGTAGCGGACGCAGTTCTTCAGCTCGCGGATGTTGCCCGGCCAGTCGTAAGTGGTCAAGGCCCGCGTGGCTTCCGGGCTGAAGACGATCCTCGGCAGCCCGTACAGGCGCGCGTAACAACTGACGAAGCTCGCCAGCAGGAGGGGGATGTCCTCGCGCCGCTCGCGCAGCGGCGGCACCTCGATGGGCACGACGCGCAGGCGGAAGAAGAGATCCTCGCGGAAGCGGCCCTCGCGCATGGCCGCGCCGAGATCGGCGTTGGTCGCGGCGACGACCCTGACGTGCGAGCGCCGGATGCGCGTCTCGCCGAGCCGCCGGTATTCGCCGTCCTCCAAATACCGCAGCAGCTTGACCTGACTCGCCGGCGACAGCGAGTCGATCTCGTCGAGGAACAGCGTGCCGTTCTCGGCCTCCGCGACCAGCCCCTCGCTCTGCGCGCGCGCGCCCGTGAACGCGCCGCCCACGTGGCCGAAGAACTCGTTCTCGAACAGGTCGGTCGGGAGCGCGCCGCAGTTGACGGGCACGAAGGCGGCCTGCCGCCGCTCGCTGCACCGGTGGATGTGGCGCGCGTACAGCTCCTTCCCGACCCCGCTCGGCCCGCTGATGATGACCTCGGCGTCCGTCGGCGCGATCTTCGAAATCTTTTCCAGCAGCTCGCGGTGAGCCGGGCTGCGGCCGATGAGTGTGAAGGACATAAGGGTGTCTCGCGCGAACCGCTGGCGGCGCGGGCGGGGCCGGGAAGTGAAGATCGGCCCGCGGGCGGTGACACCGGCCGCGGGTTCGCGGCCGGAGAAGCGAGGCGATGCGTGCTGGCCGCCTCCCGGAGTGAGGGAGGCGGCGACCCGTGGGTTTGCGCGCCAACGGTCAGGGGTTAGTTGTGTAAGGCTTGTCGGCGCTCTCGGTTCAATTTACGATGCTGGTAAAAACCGCTTAAGCATTTTGGCAGGGGCCATCTCCGAGGTCGTGAGTTTGGTGACGCGAGGTGGCCTTTGACGAGGACGCGGCGCGGGGTTTTGTCAAAGCCACTCTCGGCTAAATCGGGGGTGCCTGCGGGGGGCGGCCCGTGAGAATACAGCCTGAGTTCTGCGACCGACGGAAGCATATATCCTTACTGCGTAAAAATGTCAATACCTTGATTTGCCGGGGCCTAGTCGTGCGCGCGCCCCTCCTTTTCACCGCGTTTCGGCAGGCCTCGGCGTCGGGGCGCGCGTGCACCCGGCGGCCCGCGCGAGGAGCAGCGCGCTCGCGTTCGTTTCGCGTGAGGGCGGCCGCGCGCTCGAACTCCGCGCGGGCCTCGTCGAAACGGCCGAGCTTGGCTAAGAGGTCGCCCCGCACGCTCGGCGGCAGGTGGTAAGACTTGAGCAACGGCTCGCCGGTCAGCGCGTTAACGAGTTCCAGACCCGCCGCCGGCCCCCACCACGCGGGGTCTTGAAAGGTGCGCACGCTCTCCGAGGCGCGCGCACCCGCCGCGGATCGATCCGCGCCTACCGCGTCGCGGCCGACCGGCGCAGCATCCACCCGTAGAGCAAGACGATCACGCCGACGAAGCCGAGCAGCCCGAGCCACGGGCCGAGCGCGAAGTCTTCGGGGAAGAGCGCGAGCGGCGCGTCCTTCGCGAGGCCGACGATGAGGCCGGCGTTCAAGACGCCCCACAGGCTCTCGCCGACGATCAGCCCCGAAGCGACGAGCGTGCCCAGCCGCTCCGCCCGCTCCGGGTTCGGGCTGTTGCGGACGCGCCGGTCGTACCAGTAGGAGAGCACCGCGCCGACGACGACGGCGAAGGTCGCCGACATCGGCAGGTAAATCCCGATGCCGACCGCCAGCGGCGGGACGCGCATTCGCTTCATCGCGCCGAGCGCGGCGTCGAGCAGGATGAGGCCGACGCCGACCGCCATGCCGATGCCGAGCATCTTCCAGTTGAGGTTGCCGCCGATGACGCCCTGCGCCAGCGCCGAGATGAGCGTCGCCTGCGGCGCGGGCAGCGGGTTCTCGGTGACGACGTTGGCGTTGGGAGCGCCGGCGAACCCGTACGCGCGGGCGAGCAGGTTGAGCACCCACGGGATCACGGCCGCGCCGGCCGCCACGCCGACGATGAGCGCGATCTGCTGGCGCATCGGCGACGCGCCGACCAGTTGGCCGGTCTTCAAGTCTTGCAGGTTGTCGTTCGAGATCGTCGCGCAGGCGAAGATGATCGCCGTGATGAAGAGGGCGAGGGCGACGAGCGCGGGGCTGGTCTCCGGCGTCGCCGCCACGGCGAGGGCGAGTGTCGAGGCGCACATCACGATCGAGAGTATGCCGACGCCGGAGATCGGGCTGTTCGACGCGCCGATGAGGCCCGCCATGTAGCCGCAGATGCCGGCGATCAGGAAGCCGACGACGAGCACGAAGGGCACGGCGATGAGCGTCAGCGTCAGGGCGCTGGGCGCGAGCACCGTCGAGCGCGCGAACGTGTAGGCCAGCCACCCGGCGACGGCGAGGCACACGACCGTCAGCGCGAGAATCCACGCGGGCGAGAGATCGCGGTCGAGGTCGTCGTCGGCCTCGCCTGCGGAGCGCGCCCCGGCGAGCGTGCCGACGAGTCCGCCGACGACCGGCTTCGCCAGCCTCGCCAGCGTGTAGATCGCGGCCACGGCAATCGCGCCCGCGCCGATGAAGCGCACCTGCGTGCTCCAGATCCTCATGGTGTGCGCGCCGAGTTCCACGCCTTCGGCGGCGGGCTGCATCGACGTTAGGACGGGCACGGCGACGACCCACGCGATGATGAGGCCCGTCAGCATCGCCATCCCGACCGAGAGGCCGACGAGGTGGCCCGCGCCGACGAGCGCGAGCGACCACGCGAAGCTGTACCCGGTCGATGCCGCCGCGCCGAGCCGGAAGAAGCCAGAGAACTCCGCGAAGGCGAAGCGCGTCGCCGTCAGGATCGCTAACCCGGCCGAGGCGGCCGCGCCGAGGATGACGGCGACGAGACCTTCGCGCGCCTCGCCCGTCTCGTCCTTCGTCTCGCCGCGCGCGCCCGACCCGACCTTCAGCACCTCGGCCGCCGCCACGCCCTCCGGGTAGGGCAGGTCGGAGTGGGTTACGAGCGCGCGCCGCAAGGGTATCGTGAACAGCACGCCGAGCACGCCGCCGCTCAGGCAGATGAGGAACGACTGCCAGAAGGGGAAGCCCGTCCACCAGCCGACGATGACGAGGCCGGGCAGGACGAAGATGATCGCAGAGAGCGTGCCGGCCGCCGACGCGACCGTCTGCACGATGTTGTTCTCAAGGATCGACGAGTCCTTCACGGCGCTCAGGATCGCCATCGAGATCACGGCCGCCGGGATCGACGACGCGAACGTCAGTCCGACCTTGAGGCCCAGATAGACGTTGGCCGCCGTGAAGACCAGCGTGATGAGCGCGCCGAGTATGAGGCCGCGCAGGGTTAGCTCTTTCGGTTTCATAGGCCCTACCTTACATCGAGGCAGCAAGCTGCGTTGTGTAGAACTGCTTTGTACCCTTTGTCAGGCCGACAGACAGCGCCTGACGCGCAGAAGGACGGCGAGGGTTCTCGAATTAGCTGGTCAGCCAGCTTTATACAACAACGCATGAGTTCTTGGTAATACTATTTGGCGCGCCCGGCGTCAGAGCCGCCGCGCCGGGGCTGACGGGTTGAGCTGCTCTTTAGCGGCAACCCTTGCCAAGTGTGCCGCGTATATTATCCCGGCCCGCGGCGCGGCCGCCGTCATCTTCCGCCGGGGCGGGCGCAGTGACGCCCGGCGTCAGGCTCTCTTGACCTGACAACGCTACCGACCCGGCAGTATCGAAACGTAGGAGGGAATAATGAGTGCACGTCGTCCCGGACTGGGAAGTATCCGCAGAGTTGTTGACCCGCGCCTCCTGCTGCGCTTGGCCGGCTTGGCGTGCGTGCTGCTCGCGGCGTCGCGCGCGGTTCGCGGCCAAGACACCGCTTGGCCGCAGTTCCGCGGGCCGGACTCGAACCCCGTGGGGGCGCACGCGCGGCTGGCCGAGCGTTGGTCGAAGACCGAGAACGTGGAGTGGTCGCGGGAGATACCGGGGCGCGGGTGGTCGTCGCCCATCGTGACGGGCGGCCGGGTGTACCTGACCACCGTCACGACGGAGGGCAAGTCGAAGCCGCCGCAGACGGGGACGGAGTACAGCAACGAGTACGTCGCGGAGCTGATGAAACAGGGACTCTCGCAGGAGGAGGTGTTAAAGCGCGTGACGGCGCGCGACATCGAGCTGCCGCACGAGGTGATGCTCCATTACTTCCTCTACTGCCTGAACCTGAAGAGCGGCGAGGTGGAGTGGCGGAAGGAGTTCTACGCGGGCCGTCCGCCGGGCGGCCGTCACCGCAAGAGCAGCTTCGCCTCCGAGAGTCCCGTGACGGACGGCAAGTTCATTTACGTGTACGTGGGGAATCTGGGGCTGTGGGCGTTCGACCTCAAGGGCAAGCCGGTGTGGTCGACGCCGCTCGAAGCCTACCCCATCTACCTCGACTTCGGGACGGGTAGCTCGCCCGCGCTGGCGGGGAACCTGCTCGTGATCGTGAACGACAACCAGCAGCAGCAGTTCATCGCGGCCTTCGACAAGCGGACGGGCAAGCAGGCGTGGCGCACGAACCGCGACATCGGCGGCAAGACCGAGCCGGTGATGAGATCGGGGTGGGCGACGCCGTTCGTCTGGCGGAACGCCTTGCGCACCGAGATCGTGACGGTGGGGCCGGGCGAGGCGATCAGTTACGATCTGGCGGGGAAAGAACTCTGGCGGATGTCGGGGATGGCGGCGACGCCGGTCCCGATGCCCTTCGCCTACGACGGGCTGCTCTACGTTGACGGCGGGCGGGGGAAGCCGCTGTTCGCGCTCCGCCCCGGCGCGGCGGGCGACATCTCGCTCAAGGGGGACGAGACCTCGAACGAGTTCGTCGTCTGGTCGCAGGCGCGCGCCGGGACTTACCTGCCGACGCCCGTGGCCTACGAGGGGGCCGTCTACGCGCTGACCGAGACGGGCATCCTCAGCCGCTTCGACGCGCGCACCGGAAAGATGACTTACCGGACGCGGATCGACCCGGCCGCGACGGCCTTCACGACCTCGCCGTGGGCCTACAACGGCAAACTGTTCTGCCTGAGCGAGGAGGGCCAGACCTTCGTCGTCGCGGCGGGCGAGAAGTTCCAGTTGCTGCACGTTAACGCGCTCGACGAGATGGCGCAGGCGACGCCGGCGCTCGCGGGCGAACGCCTGCTGCTACGGACGGAGAGCCGGCTGTACTCGATCCGGCGCGGGAGGTAATCCGGCATCACTGCGGGGGCGGAAAGCAGCCCAAAAAAACCAGAGGCCGCCCGGATGGGCGGCCTCTGGTTTTGCCGTTACGGCAGATAAGTGGCGGAGCCGACGGGGCTCGAACCCGCGACCTCCGACGTGACAGGCCGGCGTTCTAACCAACTGAACTACGGCTCCGCGAAAAGCTCTCCGCGCGTCAGCCCGTGTGCGGCACGCCCTCGCGGACGCGCACTCGAAAATGGTAGGCACGGCGGGACTCGAACCCGCAACCCCCGCCTTGTAAGGGCGGTCGTCTACCATTGACAGTACGTGCCTCGAAAGCGCCAAACTTCTGCGGGCCTCCCTGCCGAAGCCCGCAAACAACGCGACACGCGCCCGCATCAAAGAACCGTCAGCCCGCGCTTGAAAATTATTCAAACTTGAGCGTGCAGCCATCCTAAGAGATGGCCCGCGGGGGTGTCAAGCCGGAGCGCCCGCGGGTAGTGGGGTAATAGTGTGTTGCTAATCAGAATCAAGCCCTTTGGAAATAAAGACGGCTAGGCGCGAGCTTAGGGCATACAGGAGATAGCCGATAACTGCGTATGTGAGGCATGAAAGCCAGCCGAGCGCAATTTGGCCCGTCATCTCCGGCCTTTCAGTAGTAATCATGTAATAGACGACAGTGTTGACCGCCGCCACAAGTGAATAAATCAGTGTGCCGCAGCCCGCCGCACGGAAGATGACCGCCGCGATTTTTCCGTAGTGATTCACGATAACAACTCCTTTAACTCCCAGATGTGCCCCGTTATACCCGCTTCCATCGCGGGCGTACATCTCAGAGTCTCGTGGATGCGGCAGAAGTTGTAATAGGCGAAGTGCAACGCCAGAGCCGCGCGAAGGTTCTCCCACTTCTTAGAAAAAGCATTCTCGTCCGGTGCTGCCTCGCCGTCTTTTACGCGCTCATCGTGCCCTGCCTCGTGTGCGAGGAGATTAACGGGAGGCGCTCTAGCGGGCCGGGACGGGAGAGCGCGGCGTTTAGGACGAAGACTCGTGCCGTGCGCGTGTTCGGGGCGACTTCAGAGCAGCCAGACGGGCAACTCGGCCGCTCCGTCGCGCTCGTCGCGGCGCTGCTCGCGCGGCCCGGTTCGCGCCGCCTCGG
>DATCVD010000351.1:0-2808 GCA_036567125.1 Pyrinomonadaceae bacterium
GGCCGTTTGCGTCACGCCGCCCTGCGCGGCCGTGAGGGTGACGTTCGTCGTGGCGGCGACGGGCTGCGTCGTGACGGCGAAGGGCGCGCTCGTCTGCCCCGCCGCGACCGTGACGCTCGCGGGGACGGACGCGGCCGACGGGTTGCTGCTCGTGAGCTGGACGACCATGCCGCCTTCGGGCGCGGCCGCGTCGAGCATGACCACGCCGTCCGAAGGCGAGCCGCCGTAGACGTGCGAGTTGTTGAGCCAGAACGCGACGAGGCGCGCGGAGTACTGCGTGACGGTGAAGGTCTTGCCGGCGACGGTCAGCGTCGCGCTGCGCGTGCCCGATCCGTAGTGGGGCGTGACATCGTAAGTCACGTTGCCGTCGCCCGTGCCCGAAGCGCCGGAAGTAACGGTGAGCCAGTCAGCGCCGCCGCTAACGGCGGCCGACCAGCCGCAGTTCGATCCGGCGGTCACGTCAACGCCGACCGTCCCGGAGCCGCCGCCCCACCCGAAGGACGCGCCGGTCGGGCCGACCGTGTAGGCGCACGGCTCGTCAGGCTCGAAGACGGCGCGCACCGGCCCCCAGTTGTTGTTCGCGTCGCGGCCGCGCACGTAGATCGTGTGCCGACCCGCGCGCGCCGCCACCGTGGCCTTGACGGTCTCGACGGCGGTGCTGAACCTGCCGTCCGCGGCCGACATCGCGACGGGCGTGCCGCCGCGCCACGGCGGCGTGTCGATGTAGTACTCGGCGGCCGCGACCCGCAGGTTGCCGTTGCGCACGTCGTCGATCTGCGCGCGCAGCTCGAAGGACGTGCCGTTGGCGTTCGGCGTCAGGGTCACCGACTCGACGGTCGGGCCTTGCACCAGCCGGTACGGCTCGCGGGCGATGCGCGCGGCGTAGAGGAAGGCCGGCAGGTTGCGCTGCCAGAAGCGGCCGCCCTCGCCGCCGTCGAGACAACTGTAGGGCGGCATGAAGCCGCCGCACTCGCCCGAAGAGAGTCCGACCTCGAAGACGTAAGCGGGGATGCCCAGCTCGCCGTAGGCCCACTCGTCCGTCTTGCCCGACGAGGGGTAGAGCTTGTTGGCCTGCTGCGCGGTGTAGCCGTTGTAGCCGGCGAACTTGCCGCCGATCAGGGCGAGGGCCGTTCCGTTCGGCGCGACCCCGGAGGTGTGGCCCCACGGCCACATCACGAGGTCGCCGTAGGAGTGGAGCGTGATGAGCAGGCCGGTGGTCGAGAGCGGCGCGGCGTCGGTGTCGAGCGGCCCGCGCTGATCGGGGAAGTAGGAGCGGACGAGGTTTTGGAGCGCGTCCGTCTCCGGCTCGGAGGCGGCGTGGGTGCCGGGGTAGGGTTCCGTGCACGGATCAATCGTCGGCTTATCGACCGTGCCCCACTTGAAGTCGTGGTTGCGGTTGAGATCGATGCCGGGCTGGCTGAACATCGTGACGGGTTCGGCGCAGGGCGCGTCGCCCACGGCGTGCGTGTTCTTGCGCTGGTAGAGTCCCTGCTCGGCGAGGCGACGGCCGTCGGGGTTCGCCACGGGCACGACGACGACGCGGTGCTCGTCGAGCAGCCAAGTGGCGTCGGCGTCCGTGCCGTAGTTCGTGAGCAGGTGATCGACGAAGCGCAGCGCGAGTTCCGAGGTCGTAAGCTCGCGCGCGTGGATGGCGGCCATCAGGAAGAAGGTCGGCTTCGCGCCCGTCCGCTCCGAGTTGGTCAGCTCGATGCCGAAGAGCTCGTGCTCCTGCCCGCGGCTGACGCGCTCCCAACTGCTGCCGTAAACGAAGGTGCGCGCCAGCCGGGGGTGCTCGGCCGCGCGCGCGTCGAGGAACGCGCGCATTTCGGGGACGGTCAGGTAGCCGCCCTGCACGGCCGAAGCGCCGACGCCCGCGTCGTCAGCCTTCCCGCCCTTCGCGCCCGCGCTCCTGAGTTCGGGCCGCTGCCGGCGCACGAGCGCCGTCTGCCCCTTGTCCACCTTGACCTGCCAGCCCTCCTCGCGCAGTCGTTTGACGTGCGCGGGCGTCGTCAGGACGAACAGGTCGTCGCCCTCGCGCGTCTCCAACAGATCGAGACCGAGGGCGACGAGGCGGTCGAGTTCCTCGGCGTCCCTGACCGTGACGCGCGCGACGACGGGGCCGTCGTCGTCCGGGCGCTGCTGCTGTGATTTAGTGTCTTTCGCGGAGGGCTGCGGCGCGAACGAGCCGAATACCGACACGCAGAGAATGACGGCTACTAACACTCGCCTGTCTGACTTCATCTGAACACCTTCTTCAGTTATAGGGGGGTGAAGCGCCGGCTGGCCTTGGTCGGGTGAGCGACCCATACAGCGACTCACGCAAAATTTGCAACCTCTTATATTTCAAAATTAAATACTTAGTCAACTCATTCTTTCAGAAATAGTTGCGCGCGCGGCCCGGCGAAAAACAGTGCGCCCGGCGTGCAACACTTGTTGTACGCCGGGCGCGTGTTTGGTGACGAGTTGGAGGGCCGCTTTTCGAGCTTCCGGCCGGGCCGGAAGGGCGACGTTCGTTAACTTCTTTCCGGCCCGCCGGCCAGCCTCCGCGCGAGCCTGAGCGACAACTTGCCGACGACGGGCGCGCGCCGCAAACGTTCTTTCAGACGAAACGTGTTCGACGCCCGGAGCGCCGCCCGCTCATCCTTAACGCTTTGCAACAACTCGCGCAGGTAGGCGGACGCGGCCAAGCCTTCCGCGCGGCTGTCGGGCGCGCCCGCCCCCTTGCTCTCGGCGACGACGGCTTCGTAGAGCGAGATGAACTCGTCGGCCGCGCGGTCGTGCCCGCACGCCGCGCGGACTCGCCGCGCG
>DATCVD010000352.1:0-6518 GCA_036567125.1 Pyrinomonadaceae bacterium
GGGCGGAGAGACGGCTGAGGCCGCCTCGCCCGCGTCCTCCGAGAAAACATCCAGCTCGTAGCGTTCGAGTTTATGGAGGACTTCGCGCGCTCGCGCGATGACGGCGGGCGGCAGGCCCGCGAGGCGCGCGACCTCGATGCCGTAAGACTTCGAGGCGCGGCCGCGCTCAAGGCGGTAGAGGAAGACGAGCGCGCCGTCGCGCTCGGCGACGCGAATCTGGTAGTTCTGCGCGCCGGGCAGCCGCTCGGCCAACTCGGTCAACTCGTGGTAGTGGGTGGCGAACAGGGTCTTGGCCGCGTGCTCGGGCGAGTCGTGCAGGTGCTCGGCGACGGCCCACGCGATTGAGAGGCCGTCGAAGGTCGCCGTGCCGCGGCCGATCTCGTCGAGCAGGACGAGCGACCGGGGGCTGGCGCTGTGGAGGATGGCGGCCGTCTCCGTCATCTCGACCATGAAGGTGGAGCGGCCGCGCGCGAGATCGTCGGACGCGCCGACGCGCGTCCAGATGCGATCAAGGACGGGGAGCCGCGCGCGCTCGGCCGGGACGAACGAGCCGGCCTGCGCGAGCAGGCAGACGAGCGCGGCCTGTCGCAGCACGGTCGACTTGCCGCCCATGTTCGGCCCCGTGATGATGAGCAGGCGGTCGGTCGAGTTGTTCATGTAGAGATCGTTCGGGACGAAAGGCGCGTCGGAGAGCGCCTCGATGACGGGGTGTCGCCCGGCGACGATCTCGATCTCGTCGGAGTCGTGGAGCTGCGGCTTGCGGTAGCGGCGGCGCGCGGCCGCCTCGGCGAGCGCGGAGAGCGCGTCGAGCATGGCGAGCGAGCGGGCGGTGGCCTGCAAGCGCCGCGTCTCGGCGGCGACGCGGCCGCGCACCTCCGCGAAGATCGTAATTTCGAGTTCGCGGATGCGATCCTCCGCGCCGAGAACCGTGCGCTCCCACCCCTTCAGCTCCGGCGTGGTGTAGCGTTCGGCGTTGGCGAGCGTCTGGCGGCGCTCGAAGTCCGCGGGCACGCGCGCCGACGCGCCCTTCGAGACCTCGATGAAGTAGCCGAAGACGTTGTTGAAGCGGACGCGGAGGCTGGCTATCCCCGAACGCTGCCGCTCGCGCGCTTCGAGCGCGGCGATGGTCTGCTTGGCGTCGCGGCTCACGGCGCGCAGCTCGTCGAGTTCCGCCGAGTAGCCGTCGCGGATCGTGCCCGGCTCGGAGATGGTCGGCGGCGGCTCGTCGCTGATCGCTGCGGCGAGGAGGCGGCACACGTCCGGCAGTTCGTCCGCGCCCTCGCGCAGCACTTCGAGCAGCGACGCCTTCGAGTCGGATAACGACTGCCGGATCGGCGGCACTTGGCCGAGCGAGCGGCAGAGCGCCGAGAGATCGCGCGGCGTGGCCGTGTTCATGTTGACGCGCGCGACGAGCCGTTCGAGATCGGCGACCTCCTTGAGCAGCGCGCGCACGCGGTCGCGCAGGACTTGCGAGCCGTGAAACGCTTCGACCGCGCCGAGCCGCGCCTCGATCTCGCCGCGGCGCACCGACGGGCGCAGCAGCCACGAGCGGAGCAGGCGCGCGCCCATCCCCGTGACCGTCTCGTCGAGGACGCCGAAGAGGGTGTGGGCGCGGTTCGCGCCCGACTGCGACTCGAAGAGTTCGAGGTTGCGCACCGTCACGGCGTCGAGCACGAGGTGATCCTGCGGCTCGAAGTAGGTGATGTCGTTGACGTGCGCGGCGGCCTCGCGCTGCGTCTCGCGGGCGTAGCGCAGGCACGCGCCGGCCGCGGCGGCGGCCTCGGTCTTGCCCGCCAGCCCGTAGCCTTCGAGCGTGCGCGCGCCGAACTGTTCGAGCAGGACGTGCGCGCACGAGATCGGCTCCCACAGCCAGTCGTCGAGCGGCGTCAGCGAGAGCGTGACGTTGCCCGCGCTGTTCGCCGGGGCGCGCGGGAAGGGGACGACGTTCGAGCCGGCGGCCTGCGCTCCCGAGCCGGCCGGTTGCCCGCCGTCGTTCGGGGGCGGAGCGAGCGGCGGGGCTTGATCGCGGCCGGCGAAAGTCTCGCGGACGAGGGGCGCGAGCGAGGCGGGGAAGAGGAGTTCGCGCGGGGCGTAGGATTCGATGTCGGCCCGGATGCGCTCCCACGCCGTCGCGCCGGCGGCCTCCGTCGCGCGGAACTCGCCGGTCGAGAGATCGAGGAAGGCCGCGCCGTAGGAGTCGCCAGCCGCGCAGACGGAGGCTAAGAAGACGGACTCGCGCGATTCGAGCAGTTGCGGGTCAATCGCCGTCCCCGGCGTGACGACGCGGACGACCTCGCGGCGCACCAGCTTCTTCGCCTTCGAGGGGTCTTCCGTCTGCTCGCAGATGGCGACGCGGAAGCCCTTGCGGACGAGCCGCGCGATGTGTCCGGCCGCCGCGTGGTGCGGCACGCCGCACATCGGCACGGACGCGCCGCGCTCTTTGTGGCGCGCGGTCAGCGTGATCTCAAGCTCGCGCGCGCCGGTGACGGCGTCGTCGAAGAACAGCTCGTAGAAGTCGCCGAGGCGGAAGAAGAGGAGCGTGCCGGGATGCTGCCGCTTCAGCTCGTGGTACTGGCGCAGCATCGGTGTCAGCGTCGAGTCGGTCATAAGCTGTGCGCGCGCGGCGAGCGGGAGGCCGGCGCGGCGTGCCGTGAACGCGCCGACTTTACACGCGGGCGACTAGAGCCGGCAAGCGGGGCGCGCCGGGCGCGCGCCCGACAAAGATTTGTGAGCCGCGCGCGCCCGAATCTTGACCGCGCTCGCGGCCGAGTCGGGCTAGTATTTCTTCTGCGCGCGGCCGGTTTCGGTCTGAACCTTAATCCTGAACTTCGGGCGGCGCGCGTTAACTCGTGAGGGAACTCGGCACACAGATCGTCACGCTTTTCCTGCTCGCAATCCCCATCGCCTGCGCGGCGTGGACGGTGACGCACGAGGAGGTGTTCCGCGAGCCGCGCGAGTACTGCGTCGAGCGGAGCAAGAGGTGCCGCGAGTGGTACAAGCGAAAATTTTTCTACCTGTTCACCTGCGAGTACTGCTTCAGCCACTACGTGACCGCCTTCTTCCTCGTCGTCACGCGCTTCAAGCTGCTCTACGCGGACTGGCGCGGCTACCTGATCGCCTTCTTCGCGCTCGTCTGGATCGCCAACCAGTACATGAGCGTCTATAACCGCCTGCGGCTCGACATCAAGGGCGAGAAGATCGAGCACGAGATCAAGAAGGAGATCGCCGTCAAGGAGAAGCTTACGCGCCCGGCGGACGGCGCGAACGGCGCGGCCGAAGGCGAAGGGGAGGAGGCGAAGGCGCAGTCGCGCTAACGGCGTCGGCGTGCGCCCCGGCGGCGCGCGCCTTCGTCGCGCGCCCGCGCCCGTCACCCGAAGAAGATTTCGGCGACGTGGTAGATCTCTTCGTCCAGAAGCTTCGCCCCGCCGGTCGCCTCGCCGAGCGGCACGCTCACCATCTTGTTGCCGCGCAGCGCGGCCATCTGCCCCCACTCGCCGGCCGCGATCATCTCGATGGCCTTGACGCCGTAGCGCGTGGCGAGCACGCGGTCGAAGGCGGTGGGCGAGCCGCCGCGCTGCACGTAGCCGAGCTTGGTGACGCGCGTCTGAATCTCCGTCCGGCTCTCGATCTCGCGGGCGAGCAGGTCTCCGATGCCGCCCAGCCGCTCGTGCCGGTAGATGCGCCGCGAGTCGTCTTCGGAGAGGAAATTCTCCTCGTCCACGGGCCGCGCGTCCTCGGCGACGACGATGATCGAGAACGGGCTGCCCTCACGGGCGCGGTGCCGGATGAACTCGCAGACGCTCGACAGCCGGAACGGGTGTTCGGGCACGAGCACGGCGTCGGCCCCGCCGGCGATGCCGCCGTAGGCCGCGATCCAGCCGGTGTGCCGGCCCATCACCTCGACGACCATCACGCGGTGGTGCGACTCGGCGGTCGAGTGCAGGCGATCAACCGCCTCGGTCACGATGCTGACGGCCGTGTCGAAGCCGAAGGTGAAGTCCGTCCCGCGCACGTCGTTGTCGATGGTCTTCGGCACGCCGACGAGCGGGTAGCCGTGCAGCCGCCACATGTCGTGCGCGGTGCGTAAGGTTCCGTCGCCGCCGACGACGACGAGCGCGCCCATGCCGAAGCGCTCCCAGTTGGCGCGGATGCGGCGGAGTTGTTCGTCGGAGTCGAGCGGGTTCAGGCGCGAGGTGCCGAGGATCGTGCCGCCGCGCGGGAGGATGCCGCGCACGCTTGAGCGGGTCAGCGGCTCGATGTCGCCCTCGACCAAGCCGAGCCAGCCGTTCTTGATGCCGAGCACCTGCGCGTCCTTCGTCGTCGCCCGACGGACGACCGCGCGGATGACGGCGTTGATTCCGGGGCAGTCGCCCCCGGCCGTCAAAATCCCGATACGCAAACTCATGACCCCGTGTTTGTCAGCCTTCGCAAGTCGGACTTATGATGGGAGTTGTGCCGCGGTTATCTTCGCGCGGCCCGCGAGGCATGTCAAACACGGGTTCGACGAAGCATCACGACAGCGACGACGACGACGCGCGGGGCGCGCGTTTCGACGCAGACCGCGCGCTCGTCCTCGCCGTCGACACGGCGACCGACGCGCGCAGCGTCTGCGTCGCGCGCGGCCGTGAGACGCTGGCGCTCGTCAAAGAGGGTGAGACGAAGGCGGGCGCTTCGGTCGTCCTCTCCGTGATTGACGAAGCGTTACGAAACGCGGGCGTGGAGTTCGCGGCGCTGGAGTTGTTCGCCGTCGCGCGCGGGCCGGGGAGCTTCACCGGCATTCGCGCGGGGCTGGCGACCGTGAAAGCTTTCGCCGCGATGAGCGGCCGACTCGTCGCGCCCGTCCCGACGCTGCACGCGGTCGCGCTCGCCGCCGGGCCTTCAAGTCGAACCGTCGCGGCCATCCCGGCCGGGCGCGGCGAAGTCTTCACGCAGCTACTTGAAGTCGCCGCGGGCGGCTTTGTCCGCGAATTGGGCGAACCGGCGCACGTCAGCCCCGCGACTTTGGCGCAGGCCGCGACGGGCTGGGGCCGGAGTTTGAAGTGGGCGGGCGGAGGCGCGTGGGCGCACCGCGAGTTGATCGCCGAGGTGGCCGCGCGCGCGGGCCGCGAGTGGGTCGAGCTGTCGGACGCGACCCCTCCGTCTTTCGGCGAGGCGCAGTCCGTGTGGTCGCTCGCGCCGAAGGCCGAGAGCTACGGCGAGCAGATCGCCCGTTTGGGTCTGATAAGGTCGGGAGAAGGTGGAGCCGTCCGCGCCGACGAGGTCAGGGCGCAATACGTGAGACCTTCGGACGCGGAGTTGAAGTAGTGCGGGCGCGTGGTCTGAGGTCGGACGCGGAGTTGGAGTTTCAAGTAGCGATGTCCACTGTCGAACGGGCGAGGGAAGAAGTCGCCCCAGCTTTCGAAATCGGCCGAACGACGGCGCACGATCTCGTCGAGGTCGTCGAGATCGAGGAGGCGAGCGGCCTGAGCCGGTGGGGCTGGGAATCGTACCACGCGGAGCTATCGCGCCCCGAGTCGATCATGCTCGTGGCCCGCCGCCGCCGGCCGGACGCGGACGGCAAGCGGCTCTACGGCTTCATCGCCGCGCGCGTCAACGTCGACGAGTTGCACATCAACAACATCGGCGTCCGCGACGAGGCGCGCCGCCGCGGCTTGGGCAGCGCGCTGCTGCTCGCCGCGCTCACGGCCGGGCGTCGTCTCGGCGCGGAGAGCGCGCTGCTCGAAGTGCGCGCCGGGAATTTACCCGCGCAGGCGCTCTACCGCCGGCAGGGTTTCGAGGCCGTCGGACGCCGCCGCAACTACTACCGCGAGCCGCCCGAAGACGCGCTCGTCATGCGCGCCAGCCTCGAATAACTCCGGCTTGATCGGAGCGACGGACTTGGGCTACCATTCCCGCAAAAGAACAGCGGGGGCGACCGAAAAATTTATGCGCGAGAACTCCCCCCGCCGCGAGCGTCCGCACGGACCGCACCGGCCACAACGCATCTGCCAGAAGGAGGCTTCCACGCGATGGAGATTACCAACACGGACAGCTTGAAAGAGCACCTGATCCTGACCGACCCCGAGTTCCGCGAGCTGGCGCGCGAGCACGGCCGCTACGAGGCACGCCTGAGCGAGCTGTCGGCCCTGCCGTACCCGAACGACGAGGAACAGTTGGAAGAGATCACGCTCAAGAAGAAGAAGCTGGCCGTGAAAGATCAGATGCACGAAATCATGCTGAGACACCAGAAGCCGGAGGCGCAGTCTCACTAAAATCCCGACCGACCGACCGCGGTGATTTTTCGGACGCGGGGCGCGGATGAAGACTTATCCGCGCCCCCGTTTCTTTGCTACTATGTGGGCAAACTTCCCGGCGCTATAGGTGAGACGTTGAGACGAGAAGGACTCGCATTCGTGCTGATCCCGCTGGCGGCGGCGGCCGTCGCCTTCGCGCTCGGCTACTGGTACGTCGGCCTCCCGCTCCTCCTCGTCGCGCTCTTCATGGCCTACTTCTTCCGCGACCCGCACCGGGCCGCGCCC
>DATCVD010000353.1:0-4161 GCA_036567125.1 Pyrinomonadaceae bacterium
GCCTCCGCGCCCGCCGGGTCTTCGTCGCGCCGCCCGCCCTCCCCCTTCGTCGCCGCGCGCCGTCGCCGGAAGGCGATCAAGCTGACGCTGGCGAGGATCAGCCCGCCGCCGACGTAGGTCTGCGGCCGGAGTCTTTCGCCGAGCGCGACCGCGCCGACGACGACCGCGACGAGCGGCGTCACGAGCGCAATCGCCATCGCCGCGCTCGACTCGACGCGCTTCAAGAGCCAGTAGTAGAGCCAGAAGGCCGCGACGGTTCCGACCACCGCCAGATACAGCACCGCGAAGATCGCGGCCGTCGTCCAGCGGAACTTGAGCGGGCTGCCCTCTTTGAAGAACCCGATCAGGAGCAGCGGGAGCAGCCCGCAGATCATCTGCCCCAGCAGCAGGCTCGCCGGGGGCATCGACGCGCCGAAGCGTTTGGTCAGCACGCTCGCCTCGGCCGCCGCGAACGCCCCGGCGACTATCGCCGCGCAGCCCGCGAACGCCATCCAGTTATCGACTCTCAGTTGCTCGGCGAAGATCGTCGCCACGCCCGCGAGGCCGACGAGGATCGCCGCGACCTTGCGCCCCGTGATCTTCTCCTGCGGCAGGTGAACCCACGCCGTCAGCAGGCCGAACGCCGGGATCGACGCCTGCAACACGGCCGCCAGCCCCGAAGAGATGTACTGCTCGCTCCAGAACACCATGCTGTAGTTGAAGCCGAACTGGAGCAGGCCCGTCGCGGCCAGCAGCGCCCAGTCGCGCCGCGCCGCGGGCAGCGGGATTTTTCGCAGGCCGATGACGGCCAGCAGGATCAGGGCCGCGCTCACGAAACGCGCCGCCGCGAAACTGAACGGCGGCAAGTCCGCGAGGCCGATCTTGATGACGTACCAAGTCGTCCCCCAGATCACGCAGAGCAGCAGCCAGACGATGACGTTCATAACACTGCCGGGGATCGCGGGTCGTGTCGGGGTGTTGGGGCCGCGCGCCGCGGGCCGCGCCGCTACGGCTTCGGGCCGGGACTCTTGAGGTGCGCCGTCGCCTCTTCCGTGACGCTGAAGCCGGGCTTGACGAACTCGGTCGTGTCGGCGGGCGGCAGGGCGTCGGGCTGCGCGCGCCCCTCCAAGTTGTGCGGCCCGGCGGGAGGCTGCCGGGCGGCCAGCTCGACCAGTTTCTTGCTCACGAACAGGCCGTTGATGATGAGCGCGATGCCGACGAACAGGGGGACTGCCCCGGCGATCCACACGCGGCTGAGGATTTCGGCCGCGCCCGGCGAGACGTTGCCGCTCAGGACGATGCCTTCCATCACGACGAAGATCACGAGCGCGGAGGCCAGCCCGACGCAGCCCGTGATCACGCCGGCCTTGATCTCTTCGTAGCGCTTCACCTCCGGCGTGATGCCCTGCAAACGTTCCATCTCGGCCTTGCGCCTGACGGCCTCCTCGCCGGACATGAACATCTCGGCGACCCACGTCTTGCCCCACTCGATGTTCCCGCCCGCGTCCCGCGTCGACACCGCTTGGCGCACGGCCGAGAGGTTCGCGCCGCACAGTTTACAGAACTTCAACTCGTCGCCCTGCGTAGAGCCGCACTGCGGACAAAACATAAGATTTCTCCGATCCGGTCTGCGCCGGAAGATACGACGCCGGCAGGCCCGATGTTCTCGCGCGCGCCGCCGGCAACCCCTCCGCGCGCGCGACCCGCCAAGCCCCCGGTTGTTGTTTCGTGCTCGATCAGGGCTTGGCGGCGGGTGTCAAAACTATATCCGAGCGGGGCACTGGTAGCGAAAAGGACGCCGTCCGCGGGGCGAAGAGTGTCGCCCCGCGGACGGCGTCCTTTCGTCGTCAGTAGCCGCGGCTGCCTTAGCGGCCGGGGGCCTTAGCGCCGGCCTCGACCGGCTTGTGGTAGTTGGGGTAAGCCGGGCGCTTGTGCTGGGGGGGCGGGTTGCGCCGGAGCGCCGCCATCACCACCTCCACGGCCTTTTCCAGTTGCGGGTCGTGGCCCGCGCGCCACGCCTTCGGCTCCATCTCGACCTCGATGTCGGGCGCGACGCCGCGGTTCTCCACCTCCCACTTGCCCTCGGGGGTGTAGAAGGCGAAGTTCGGCGCGGTGACGGAACCGCCGTCGAGGAGGACGGGGTCGCCGCCGATGCCGACGAGGCCGCCCCAAGTGCGCTTGCCGACGAGCGGGCCGATCTGCTCGCGGCGGAACATCCACGGCATGTAGTCGCCGCCGGAGCCGGCGTACTCGTTGATGATCATCACCTTCGGGCCGGGCATCGTCCCGAAGGGCTGGCGGAACTCGTCGCCGTCGCGCACGGCCCAGTAGCTCATCAGGGGCTTCTTGAGGTAGTCGATGACGTAGTCGGCCGCCCGGCCGCCGGCGTTGAAGCGCTCGTCGATGACGGCCGCCTGCTTGTCGAGCTGCGAGAAGTAGTAGCGGTTGAAGTTGGTGTAGCCGGGGCCGCCCGTGTCGGGTATCCAGACGTAGGCCACCTTGCCGCCCGTCATCTGATCGACCTTGCGTCGGTTGCCCTCGACCCACGCGAGGTTGCGCAGGCCCGTCTCGCTGCCTACGGGGACGACCGTCACCTCGCGCGCGCCCGTCCCGTCCGCGTTCGGCCCGACCTTGATCACGGTCTGCTTGCCGGCCTTCCCCTCGAAGAACGAGTAGATGTTGTCCGCGGACTTCAGCTCGCGGCCGTCGACCGCGAGCAGGTACTCGCCCTCCTGCACGTTGACGCCGGGCTGCGTGAGCGGCGCGCGCAGCTGCGGGTTCCAGTTCTCGCCGTCGTAGATTCTGGCGAAGCGCCAGCGGCCGTTCTCGACGCGGTAGTCCGCGCCGAGCAGGCCGCCCTGCACGCGGCGCGGGTTGGGCACGTCGCCGCCCTGCACGTAGAGGTGCCCGACGCTCAGCTCGCCGAGCATCTCCTGGAAGAGGTAGCTCAAGTCCGCGCGGTGCGTGACGGACGCGAGGTACGGCTCGTACTTCTTCTCGGCCGCGCGGAGGTCGAGGCCGTGGTGGTTGGGGTCGTAGAAGAAGTCGCGCTCGATGCGCCAAGCCTCGCGGTACATCTGGCGCCACTCCTCGCGCGGGTCGACGCGCACCTCCATGTCCTCGGTCTTGATGCGCCCCTCGGCGGGGCGGAAGGCGGGCGTCCCCATCGCGGCCGTCGCGGCGATGAACCAGCCCTCGCCCTGCCGGTAGAGCGCCTTCTCGCCGTTGGCCGAGATGTCGATGCCGCGGATGTTGTCGAGCACCTTGTCGAGCTTGCGCTTCTCCATGTCGTAGCGGTGGACGGTCGCGCCGGGCGGGGGGCCCGCGCCGGCCGCGGCGCTCGGCCCCGGCGGCTCGACGATGTAGAGCGTGTTGGCCTTGCCGGCGATGATCCCGGCGTAGTTGCGCGCGGGGACGGGGAGCGCGAGGATGCGCTGCCCGATCTTCTCGAAGTCGATCTGGACGCGCGGCGGATCCTTCTTCGCCGCGGCGGCCGGCCCCTGACCGCCGCCGGCGGCGGGCGTCTGCTGCGGCTCCGGCCCGGAGGCGTCAACCTCAACCGAAGCCGCGTCCGCCGATCCGGCCTGCTGCCCGTCCGTGGCGGCCCACTCGCCGGCGATGCCGCCCGCGGCCGGGGGCTGCTCCTTCTTCTCTTCGGCGGTCGTCTTCTCCTCGTCGCTCTCCGGGGCGAGCGGCGAGGGGTCGGTCTTCTTGAGGACGACGACGTAGGCGCTGCGCGTGACGTTGGGGCGGTGCGGGAAGCTCGACATGTCGAAGTTGAAGAGCGCCGGGCCGATGTCTGTCGAGGCGAGGAAGTAGAGGTGCTTGCCGTTCTTGTCGAACGCGGCCGAAGACGCGTCGCTGAGGCCGTCCGTCACCTGCCGCGTCTTGTTCTCTTCGAGCGAGTAGATGAAGACGGCGCTGAACCACGATTCGAGCTGCGTGGTGTAGGCGAGGAAGCGCGAGTCGGGCGACCACGAGACCTGCCCGAAGCCGCGGCGCGAGGTGTCGACCTTGACGGGCGTGCCCTTCGCCAGATCGACGTACCAGAGGTTGAGGCGCTTGTCCGTGTAGGCGATCTTCTTCGAGTCGGGCGACCAGGTGGGCGAGTAGAAGAACGACGGCGGCTGGCCGAGGTTGATCTTCCTGACCTCGCCCATCCCGGTCTGCGCTCGAAGGTGC
>DATCVD010000354.1:0-8625 GCA_036567125.1 Pyrinomonadaceae bacterium
GGTAGCCGACGAGCGTGCCGTCGTAGTCGAGCAGCAGCCTCCGCGCGCCGGCCGCGCGGTAGGCGGCGAGCAGTTCTTCCGCCGGGAGCGGCGTCGGCGCTTCGGCGTCGCGATCCGTGCGCGAGGCGGCGGCCTGATTCAGGTTGGCGAGGAAGCGTTCGCCCCACGCGAAGACGTTGTTGCGCGCGACGCGGTCGTAGAGCGCGCGGGCGCGCTCGCGCCGCTCCGCTTCGGGCAGCGCGAGCGCGCGCGCGATAGTCTCCGCCGTCTGCTCCTCGTCGTACGGGTTGACCATGAACGCCTCGCCCATCTCCGAGGCCGCGCCCGCGAACTCGCTCAGGACGAGCACGCCCGCGCCGCCCTTCTGGCAGGCGACGTACTCCTTGGCGACGAGGTTCAGGCCGTCGCGCAGCGGCGTCACCCACGCGAGGTCGGCCGCGGCGTAGAGCGCGGCCAGCTCCGACCGCGGGACGCCGCGGCGCATGTAGACGATGGGCGTCCAGTCGGGCGTGGAGAACTCGCCGTTGATCTTGCCGACCAGCTTATCGACTTCCTGCCGCAGCTCGCGGTACTGCGCGACGTTCTCGCGCGACGGGACGGCGACTTGGACGAGCACCGCGCGGCCGCGCATCTCCGGCGCGTCCTTGAGCAGCCGGCGGAACGTGCGCAGCCGTTCGGGGATGCCCTTCGTGTAGTCGAGCCGGTCGACGCCGAGCAGCAGGTGCCGGCCGCGGAAGCGCTCACGAATCTCGGCGAGCCGCTCCCGCGTCGCGGTGTCGCTCTCCAAGAGCTTCGTGAAGTCTTCGGGCGCGATGCCGATGGGCAGGGCGTCGAGCTTGACGGAACGGCCGCCGACTTCGACCGCGTCCATGCGGCTGTCGAGCCCCAGCACGCGCAAGACCGACTGGCGGAAGTTTTGCAGGTAGCTGTGCGTGTGGAAGGCGACGTAGTCGGCCCCGAGCAAGCCCTCCAGCAATTCCTCGCGGCGCGGGAGCAGGCGGAAGACGGACGACGAGGGGAAGGGGATGTGGAGGAAGAAGCCGACGCCCAAGTCGGGCGCGGCCTCGCGCAGCAGGCGCGGCAGCAGCATCAGCTGGTAGTCGTGAACCCAGACCACGTCGCCGGGCCGCGCGTGCGCGAGCACCACGTCGCGGAAGCGCTCGTTGGCCTCGCGGTAGGCGCGCCAGTCGTCCGAGTCGAACTTGAGCAGGATCGGGAAGTAGTGGAAGAGCGGCCAGACGGTCTGGTTCGAGAAGCCCTCGTAGAAACCCTCGGCCACGCGCTTCGGGAGATCGACGACGTGGTAGCGCTGCTCGCGCGCCCAGCGCGCCGTGATCTCGTCGCGCTTCGCGTCGCGCGCCTCCGAGGTGTCGCCCGACCAGCCGATCCAGATGCCCCCGGTGCGCGCGAGCAGCGGCCCCATCGCGGTCGCGAGGCCCCCCGCGCTGCGCTCCGTGCGCCAACCCTCGCCCGCGCGCTTGAGCGTCACCGGCAGGCGGTTCGAGACCACCACGAGCCGGCCCGCGCCGCCGTTCTCACCACTCATGCGACCCTCCTTGTACCGACCGCGCCGGCAAAACTATTTTCCGCCGCCGCTCTTCAGCAGGAACCAGTAGAAGCCGTAGGGCGCGAGCGCGAGCTGGTAGGCCGCCGCGCCGACGGCGGGGAACTCCGCGCCGCCGGTCATCTCGACGGGGGCCGCGCCCGCGTACTCCGACAAGTCCAGCTCGACCGGCTGCACCGTGCCCGACAGGTTGAAGACGCAGAGCACCGTCTCGCCCTCGTGCTCGCGCAGGAAGGCGAAGATCGTGCGGTTCTCCGGCTTGACGAAGCGCATCGTGCCGCGCCCGAAGACGTGGTGCTCCTTGCGCAGGTGGATCATCAGCCGCATCCAGTGGAGCAGGGACGACGGGTAGCGCTGCTGCGACTCGACGTTGACCGACTGGAAGCCGTAGACCGGGTTGTTGATGACGGGGAAGTAGAGCTTCTCGAAGTCGGCCTTGGAGAACCCGGCGTTGCGATCCGAAGACCACTGCATGGGCGTGCGCACCCCGTCGCGGTCTCCGAGGTAGATGTTGTCGCCCATCCCGATCTCGTCGCCGTAGTAGAGGAACGGGCTGCCGGGGAGGCTCAGGAGCAAGGCGTTCAGCAACTCGATCTGGCGGCGGTTGTTGTCCAAGAGCGGCGCGAGGCGGCGGCGGATGCCGAGGTTGAGGCGCATCCGCCTGTCCTTCGCGTACTCGTTGTAGAGGTAGTCGCGCTCCTCGTCCGTCACCATCTCCAGCGTCAGCTCGTCGTGGTTGCGCAGGAACATGCCCCACTGCGAGTTTTCGGGGATGTCGGGCGTGCGCTCAAGGATTTCGACGATGGGCCGGCGATCCTGCTGGCGCAGGGCCATGAACAGGCGCGGCATGATCGGGAAGTGGTAGTTCATGTGGAACTCGCGCCCGCCGCCGAAGTACTCGACCACGTCTTCGGGCCACTGGTTCGCCTCGCCCAGCAGCAGCGCCGACGGGTACTTCGCGCCGACGTGCGCGCGCAACTTTCTCAGGAACGCGTGCGTCTCGGGGAGGTTCTCGCAGTTCGTGCCCTCGCGCTCGTAGAGGTAGGGCACGGCGTCCACGCGGAAGCCGTCGACGCCGAGGTCGAGCCAGAAATCAACCACGTCGAGCATCGCCTGCTGGACTTCCGGGTTGTCGTAGTTGATGTCGGGCTGGTGGCTAAAAAAGCGGTGCCAGTAGAACGCCTGCGCGCCCTCGTGCCACGTCCAGTTCGACTTCTCGGTGTCTATGAAGATGATGCGCGCCTCGTGATACCGGTTGGGGCCGTCAGACCAGACGTACCAGTCGCGCTTCGGCGAGTCGGGCGAGCGGGCGGCCTCCTGAAACCACGGGTGCTGATCGGACGTGTGGTTGATGACGAGATCGGTGATGACGCGCAGGCCCCGCCGGTGCGCCTCCGTGAGGAAGTGCTTGAAGTCGTCGAGCGTGCCGTATTCGGGGAGGATGGCGTTGAAGTCCGCGATGTCGTAGCCGCCGTCGCGCAGGGGCGACGGGTAGATCGGCAGCAGCCAGAGGCAATCGACGCCGAGCCACTGCAAGTAGTCGAGCTTCTCGGTCAGGCCGCGGAAGTCGCCGACGCCGTCGGCGTTCGAGTCGGAGAAGCCGCGGACGTAAACTTCGTAAAAGACGGCGTCCCTGTACCAGAGGGGGTCGTCGCGCAGCCGGTTCGGCTCGGTCATCTGACGCGCTCTCACTCTCGCTATTCGGATTTGCCGGTTGGACGGCAAGATAGCCGCAACGCGGCCGCGGATGCAAGCAGGCACAGGCCGCGAATCGTGAATCGTGAATCGTAAATAGAAGGAAGTTTTGTTCTCTCCATTTACGATTCACGATTCACGATTCACGGCTTTGACGGATCATCGTCGCCGTCATCGTCGCGACGAGTTTAGTCTCCGCGCCGGCGCGCGCGTGAACGTCGCAGCTCGTGACGGTCAGCGTGCGGCCGGCCTTGACGACGCGCGCCTCGGCGACGAACTCGTCGCCCGCGGCGGGCCGCAGCAGGTTCACTTTGAACTCGACGCTGAGCACGCCCGAGCCTTTGGGCATCAGCGTGTAGGCCGCGTAGCCGCAGGCGCTGTCGGCGACGGTCGTGATGACGCCCGCGTGGACGTAGCCGTCCTGCTGCGTCAGGTCTGCGCGGAACGGGAGCACGACGTCGACCGCGCCGGGCGCGACGCGCCGGAGGCTCGCGCCGAACAGTTGCATCACGCGCTGCCGCGCGAAGCTCTCGCGCACGCGGCTCTCGTAGGCGGAATCCGAAGGCACAGGCTCGCTCATGGCTCGACAGTTAATAACAGGCCGGGCGCGCCTTGCAACGCGCGCCGGCGGGGGCCGGGATTTTTGAATCGGCGGCGCGCTCGTGATACAGTCTAGCCACACGGAATTCCAGCGGATTCGAAGTCAGCCCCGACGGGGTCGGGCGTGGAGGTTTTCGAGCGTGAGCGTGGCCGATGCAGGGCTGAAGGGGCCGAGTGATCTGGAGCTGGCGCAGAAGTCGGCGGCCGGCGACGGGGAGGCGTTCGAGCAGATTTACCGCCGCCACTTCCGGCGCGTCTACGCCCTCTGCCTGCGGATGCTCGGCGACCCGACGCAGGCCGAAGACCTGACGCAGGACGTGTTCGTCAACCTCTTCAACAAGATCGGCAGCTTCCGCGGCGAGTCGGCCTTCACGACGTGGCTCCACCGGATGACGGTCAACCAAGTCCTGATGTACTTCCGCAAGGCTTCGACCCGCTCGGAGTTGACGACCGAGGAGGGCGAGACGCCCGTCCAGATCGTGCGCGGGACGGAAGACCCGAACGCGATGCCGGTCGTCGATCGCATCTCGCTGGAGCGCGCCATCGCGCAACTGCCGCCCGGCTACCGCACCGTCTTCGTCCTGCACGACGTCGAAGGCTACGACCACGACGAGATCGCCCGCACGCTCGGCGTCTCCGAGGGCACGTCGAAGTCGCAGCTCCACAAGGCCCGGCTGAAATTACGCACGCTCATCAGGCAACAGTCCGCCGCCGCGTAGCTTCTAAGCTTGTTAGTCACCCCGTCCCGCCCGCCGGGGACAACCCCTTGTCAAGAGGACAACATGGACTGTTCTAAGAGCCTCGAACTGCTGAGCGAGTTCCGCGACGGCCTGCTCGGCGAGTCGGACAAATCGCTGGTGAGCGCGCACCTCGCCATCTGCGTGCCCTGCATGGGAATCTTCAAGGATTTGGATTCCATCGTCGCCGCGGCCTCCTCCTTCCTGCGCGGCGAGGACGGCATCGCCTTCCCCGACGAGACGATCATCTGGCAGCGCGTCTCCGTCAAGCGCACCACGACACACTGAGCCGCCGCCCGCGACTGACGCCCGTGAGGCCGCCCCGACGCGCGCGCCTCCGGCCGCCGTTTTTCTCGCAACTTTTTTCGCCTTCCCGAAGCCTTTTCTTCGGCCGCCGCGCGCCCCGCCTCCGTCCGCCCTCAAGCCCGAAAGAAGTCGCTTCCGGCGGCCGCCGGCCGGGCGCGCTTTGCGCGTCCGCTCCTGTATCAGTAAGCCCCGCGAATGTCCTTAAAACATTCGCCCGGCCCGGCGGCGCTTGCGCCGTTTCGGCCGCGCTTTGCGCGTAACTGTTTGAACGCCAACGTATGCGCCGCGCGACCCGGCGGCCGGCGTCCCCCAACCCACTGGCATCAGTTTTGCGAAAGTCTTACTGCGATGAACCACAACACTGCGAAAATTACCGCCCTCGCCTGCGCCCCGGCGCTCGCAATCTGCTTCGCGCTCTCGGCCGCGCCGACGCCCGCCCGGGCGCAGCAGCCGCAAAGCGCGGCGGTCGCGGCCGCGCCGGCCAGTCCCGTAGCGGCCGCGTTCGAGAAGCGCGTCAGGGAGTACGCCAACATGCGCGAGGCCATCGAGGAGAAGACGGGCGAGTTGCCGGACTCGGCCACGCCCGAACAGATCGAGGCGCACAAGGCGAAGTTCCAGACGGCGGTGCGCGCCGCGCGCGCGCGGGCCGTGCCGGGCCAGCTCTTCACGCGCGACGTGGCCGCGCACATCCGCTCCGTGATCGCGGCCGAGTACAAGGGGCGCGACCGGGTGGAACTCCGCAAGTCGGTCGCCGAGGCCGAGACGAAGGGCGTGCCGCTGCGGGTCAACTACCCGTACCCGGAGAGTAAGGAGTTGCTGGAGATGCCGGCCAACCTGTTGCAGAAACTCCCGACGCTGCCCAAGCAGGTGAAGTACCGCTTCGTCGGCCGCAACCTGCTGCTCGTGGATCGCGAGAACGGACTGATCGTTGACTACATGACGAACGCGCTGCCGTAACAGCCGGACGCCGCAGACGAGGAGAATAAAGAGACATGAGACGCACGGCCGCCACCACGCTCGCCACCGCCGCACTGCTCGCCGCCTGCTTCGCCGCCGAGTCGCGCGCGCAGGTTCGCACCCCGCACGCCTCGCGCGTCGGCGCGCCGGCCACGACGCCCGCCGCGCTGAGGCTCCCGCTGAGGGAAGGCTCGGTGCGCTTCATGGTCGTCGGCGACACGGGGACGGGCACGCAGCAGCAGCACGAGCTGGCCGCGGTGATGGCCCGCTACCGCGAGCAGTTCCCCTTCGAGTTCGCCCTGATGGTCGGCGACAACATGTACGGCAGTGAGAAGGCCGCCGACTACAAGAAGAAGTTCGAGGACGTTTACAAGTCGCTGCTCGACGGCGGCGTCAAGTTCTACGCCTCGCTGGGCAACCACGACGAGTCGAACCAGCGCTTCTACAACCTCTTCAACATGAACGGCGAGGAGTACTACCAGCTCCAGCGCGGCAACGTCAGCTTCTACGCCCTCAACTCCAACTACATGGACAAGAAGCAGCTGGCTTGGTTCGAGGACAAGCTCAAGGGCGACACCTCCGAGTGGAAGGTGGCCTTCTTCCACCACCCGCCCTACTCGTCGGGCGGCAAGCACGGCTCGTCGGTCGGCCTGCGCGAGGTGGTCGAGCCGCTCTTCGTGAAGTACGGCGTCAACGTCGCCTTCACCGGCCACGAGCACTTCTACGAGCGGATCAAGCCGCAGAAGGGCGTCTACTACTTCATCTCCGGCGCGGGCGGCAAACTGCGCGAGGGCGACGTGAAGAAGACGCAGATGACCGAGGCGGCCTACGACAAGGACATGTCCTTCATGCTCGTCGAGGTGGCCGGCGACGAGATGCACTTCCAAGTCGTCAACCGCACGGGCGAGACCGTGGACTCCGGCGTCATCCCGCGCGCCAAGCGGGCGAGCGCCGCGGCGTCGAAGTAACGACGGCGGATCTGAAACGCGGGAGGCCGCGCGGGACAGCGAGTCCCGCGCGGCCTCCCGCGTTTTCCGATTTGAGCGCGCGGCCGGCCGCGGACGCTTTAGAACGTCTTCGCGTCGATGACGAAGCGGTACTTCACGTCGCCGCGGACGGTGCGCTCGTAAGCCTCGTTGATCCCGGAGGCGCTGATGACCTCCACGTCCGAGGTGATTTGGTGTTCGGCGCAGTAGTCGAGCATCTCCTGCGTCTCGCGGATGCCGCCGATGAGCGAGCCGGCGAGCGTGCGCCGCCCCATGATGAGCGAGAAGGCGCTCACTTCGAGCGGCTTCTCGGGCGCGCCCACCAAGACCATCGCGCCGTCCCGCCTGAGCAGGTTGAGGTAGGGAACGGGGTCGTGCGCGGCCGAGACCGTGTCGAGCACGAAGTCGTAGCGCCCGGCCAGCGCCTCCAAAGCCTGCGGGTCGCGCGTCACGACGAAGTCGTGCGCGCCGAGAGAGCGCGCGTCCCGCTCCTTCGAGGGCGAGGTGCTGAAGACCGTGACCTGCGCGCCCATCGAGGCCGCCAGCTTGACGCCCATGTGGCCGAGGCCGCCCAGCCCGACGACGCCGACCCGCTGGCCCGGCCCGACCTTGTAGCGCCGCAGCGGCGAGTAGGTGGTGATGCCGGCGCAGAGCAGCGGCGCCACCCCTTCGAGCGGCTGATCGTCGCGGACGCGGAGCACGTAGTTCTCGTCCACGACGATCTGCGTCGAGTAGCCGCCGTAGGTCGGCGTCTGCATGTCGCTCTCGGTCGAGTTGTAGGTCGAAACAAGGTGCGTCTCGCAGAACTGCTCCTCGCCCTCGCGGCAGCTCGCGCACGCGCGGCACGAATCGACGAAGCAGCCGACGCCGACCGCCTCGCCCTCCTTGAAACGCCCGACCTCGCGGCCCACGCCCGCCACGCGCCCGACGATCTCGTGGCCCGGAACCATCGGGTACGTCGAGTTGTCCCACTCGTTGCGCGCCTGATGGATGTCCGAGTGGCAGACGCCGCAGTAGAGTATGTCGATGAGCACGTCGCGCGGCCCCGGCTCGCGCCGCGCGAAGTCGAACGGCCCGAGCGGAGCGTCGGGGCCGGTGGCGGCGTAGCCGCGCGTCTCTAGCATTCGGCGTGTCTGAAGCATTCTTTCCCTCCCAGTTTCGTCCCGCGGTTGATGGTGTAGACGAATGAGAACACGCGCGCGTCCGGGGCACAAGCGGCCGGGGCGCGCGCGACACTTTTTCAATCTTCCCGTGACGCGGTGTTAATCTCACGAACAGCGAACGGAAATTTGGCGGCCAATTTTGGAGGCGGGGTGATGAGGTTCGAGATGCGAGCAATCGGGCACGTCCGCGGCCCTTACGCGGACTCGTCGCAGGTTCCCAAAGGGCGCGGCGCGAAGCACGAGGCCGAAGGGCTGATCGAGTTGCTGCCGGAGTTCGAGCCGGGGCTACGGGACATCGAGGGCTTCTCGCACCTGTTCGTCATCTGGGCCTTCCACCGCGCCGAGGGCTACGAGTTGACGGGGCCGACGCCCACGGACGCGCGCCCGCACGGCGTCTTCGCCACGCGCTCGCCGCGCCGCCCGAACCCGCTGGGCCTGACGGTCGTGAGCCTGCTCGGCCGCGACGGCCGCCGCCTGCGCGTCTCCGGCGTCGACATGCTCGACGGCACGCCCGTCCTCGACATCAAACCGTACCTCTCAAGCGTGCCGCCCGAACACTTGCGCCGCGGCTGGCTCGACGAAGTCGGCGCGTGACGCGCGCGCGGGCGGCGGAAGGG
>DATCVD010000355.1:0-10698 GCA_036567125.1 Pyrinomonadaceae bacterium
GCGCGCGCCGGCCGAGAGCCGGGAGGCGCGGCGGCTCTACCTCTCCGGCCGCCACCTCTGGAACAAGCGGCAGCCGGACGAACTGAAGAAGGCGCTCTCCCTCTTCCGCCGCGCGCTCGACGAAGACGCCTCCTACGCCCCGGCCTACGCCGGACTCGCCGACTGCTACGACACGCTCACGGGGATGGGCGCGTTCGCGCCCGACGAGGGCTACCCGAAGGCGAAGGCCGCGGCCCTGCGCGCGCTCGGATTAGACGAAGGGTTGGCCGAGGCCCACGCCTCGCTCGGCCACGTCCACATGCGCTACGACTGGGACTGGGCCGCGGCCGAGCGCGAGTACATGCGCGCCGTCGAACTCAACCCGTCCTACGCGCCCGCGCGCCACTGGCTCTCCATCTTCATGACCATCACCGGCCGCCACGACGAGGCCATCGCCGAGGGCGAGCGCGCGCGCCAGCTCGACCCGCTCTCGCCCATGATCAGCCTCTTTCAGGGCGCGCACCTCTACTTCGCGCGCCGCTTCGAGGAATCGCTCGCGCGCTGCCGGCGCGTGCTCGAAGCCGAACCCGACTTCGTCGCCGCCCACTGCTTCACGGGGCAGGCGCTCTCGCGCTGCGGCCGCCACGAGGAGGCCGTCGGCGTCGGCCTCACCGCGCACCGACTGTCGGGGGGCAGCACCGCGACGCTCTCCGCGCTGTGCAACTACTACGCCGTCGCCGGCCGCACGGGGGAGGCGCGCGCCGCCCTCGCCGAACTCTCCGCCCGCGCCCGCGACGAGTACGTCAACCCCTTCGAGCTAGCCACGGCCCACGTCGCACTGAATGACGAGCGCACCGCCCTCGACTGCCTTGAGCGCGCCCACCAAGACCGCGTCGGCGACATCATCTTCCTCGGCGTCGCCCCCGAATTCGACGGCCTCCGCCACCACCCGCGCTTCCGCCGCCTCCTCGCCCGCCTCAAACTCCCCAAGTCCCCCGCCCTCGGCCGCCGCCTATCGGCCGTCAGCTAAAACAAGCGCGCCGTCCGAACCAAGTTTCGCGCTGTCTGAGGCGTCTCTCGCGCCGTCCGAGGCGACTGCTACGGTGTACGGAGCGCCTGTCGCACTGTACGGAGCAGGTTTTACGCCGTCTGAGGCGTCTTTCGCACTGTCTGGAGCGCCTTTCGCATTGTATGAAGCACCTGTCGCACTGTCTGGAGCGCCTTTCACGCTGTCTGGGGCAGGTTTCGCGCCGTATGGAGCACCTGTCGCGGTGTACGGAGCAGGTTCCGCACTGTATGAGGCATCTGTCACGGTGTACGGAGCGGGTTTTTGGCCGTAAATTCGGGCTTTTCGGCGTGGGCGTAGCGTTTTGGGGCGTATTTGGCGGATTGCTGGGCGCGGGCGGTGGGTTTTGCGGCGGCTCGTGGACTGAGCCTCCCGTTCTTCCGCTTCCGACAAGACCTGAATGTTCGGAGAGATTTCGGGCAACGCCATTCTAATCCCTAGCGCAGAGCAGACGCCTGACCCTTTCGGCCAGTGCCGCTGCGTCGTCCGCCTCGCTAACGATCAAGGCCGGCGTGCGCGCGCGGTGGTAGAACGACAGCGCGAACGACTCCAACTCCGCGCCGGTCGCCCCGCCCAAGACCTCGTCGAATAAAAACACCTCATAGGTGATGTCGCTCTCGATGAAGAGACGCGCCTCCGGCACCCCGTTGGCCGGGCAGCGCACTACAAGGCAGTCGAGTTGGGCGAACCTCTCTTGCAGCGCGGCGAGCAGGTCGTATCTCTGCCCGACGTAGAGGACGCTGCGCGGGCGCTGGTACGGTGAGGGCACGGTGTTTCGGCGGGCGGCAGGTTCGAGGGCCGCGCGAGTTGTGCTATCTTGCGCGCGCGTTCTTTCCAAACTAGGCGACGGCACATGCGCGGCTCAATTCTCACCCCCACGGACGAGTGAATGGGCATCGCCGTTGAGCATGAAAGGTTCATACTCACGGCGACCGGATTGAGCAATAGCATTGTAGGGATAAATAGCCTTCCGCGCAAGCCGGGCGCACTTGTCACGTCAGGGGGTAACTCCTGATGGGGCGGGGTTCGCGCGAAAGGCCGGGGCGTCTAGGCGAGAAGCTAACTCAGATTAGGAGTGCGCTCGGACTCTCACAGAATGAGATGTTGAGCCGCCTGAGGCTGACCGACAAGCTAAACCGGGATGATCTCTCAAAATACGAGCGCGGGGTGCGCGAGCCGTCCGTGATCGTGATGCTCCGATACGCACGGGCCGCGGGCGTGTGTCTGGACGTGTTAGCCGACGACGATCTGGACTTACCCGCCAAGCTACCCGCGAAGCCGAACCACAGCCGATAACCGGATTCCTGTACCAGCCCTCCGTCATGCCATTACCGGCCGCCGCAACGCGATTATGAGCCACCGTAATGCCGTTACGCCGCGAGGTAAGTCAATTACCTCGCGGCGTAACGGGATCTCCTCATAAGGTAATCTTATTACCTCGCGGTGTAATCATATTATCACGCCACGGAACCGCATTTCCTCACGACGTAATGCCATTACTACCCATCGTTAAGCCATTCCCACGCAAGGGAATTAAATCACCCTGCGCGGGGACTAAAATTCCCCTGTCACCTACCAGAAACCCGCGAACCCGGCCAGAAGAACTTAGTGAGTTGTCAGATTTGCACGGCGACATTCAACTTCCTACCTCACGTGTTTGTCTTGTCTTACTATTCCTCGTCCTCAAAGGGCGCTATTTGTTCTTCGGCTTCAGGCATTTCCTTCTCTTGTTCTAAGTCTGCGGGAGATACGCCAATAAGGAACTCTTGAACAGGCATGGCATCCAATTTCCCCTCCAAATAATCACTGATCTTACTATCGGCTAGGTTCTGAAGTTCATGCTTAATGCCAAGCCGCGCGCCGAGCCTCTGTGCAAGCTCTCGCGGCCAGCATTTCATGCTCATCTGAATAATCTCAGCGCCGATGGCTTCCGCCGCTTTCTGAGTTTTCCCGGTCTTGGGCAATCTATCTACGATGATAAAGGTGACGGAACTGCTTTTACCTCCAGCCATCTCTACTTCTCGGGCGTAGCGGGACAATTTATCCTTAGAAATCTCCGAATTGCCAACGCCAATAAATCCGATATCGAACCGCGCCAGCTTACCCCTTCTAACCAAGAGGGTCGCATCGCTTTCTCTCAGATCGGAACTATCGGACAACCAGAATACCCCGGCGTCCTTTGTGTTTACTGCGGGGTTAACTCTTTCAAAGCCAAGAATGGTGAGAAAAGAGCCTAATATCAACCTCTCAAACAATTTTCCGTAGATGGATTTATCAGAGCCACGGATGGCGAGCGTTTGCGCCCCGATAGCAGTGGTGAGCCGGGTTATTCCCTTCCAATCCAACTCTACTTTTCGACCCTCCGAGTCTTCCGCGAAGCCTAAAATCATCTTTAGATTTCCCATGTCTTCACGACATTGACGGGCGGATTCCTCGATAGCAGACTCGAAGTCAGAAATATAGTTCTCTAAAGCGTCAGACTTACTTCGGAGCACATTTTGGACGGATTTGCCGGTGAGACCTATGAGCCACTGTGCAGGCCACACTGCCGCTTTATCATTCTTTTTAGTGCGTAGTTGCTCGACGGCCATGCCGGAAAGTAAGTTCGTGAAATTATCTATCTCCAGACATCCTCTGGCGAACAGAGCAACCATCGCGCCACTAATCTGAGTAACCCGTCGCCTCGTTAGCGGCTCTGTCTGCTGCCGAAGATTTTCACCCATCATGACGTGGTGAATTACACGGCGAGTAGCCTCAACGCCGATGCGTTCTATAAATTCCTTTCCGCCTCCTGTCAGAAGAAGGCGACTGCTTTCTGGAAAGAGGTCGCTAATGGATGGTTGGTCTTGTTCAGACATCTCAATGTTCAAGTAAGGAAGGTTGCTGTGGAGGAGGCGGAGGCAGGCAGTTGATACAAAGAACATCGCGGCTGGCCTCGCCCAGCCAGCAAGACGCGTCACGGCGCATTAACTCTACATAGTCGGGGTTGATCTCAAACAACACAAACCGTCTCTCTAAGCCGGCGGCGGCGGCCCCGACCGTCCCCGACCCAGCAAACGGGTCTAACACCACGTCGCCTTTGAAGGAGTAATATTTAACAACCTTTTGAGCAAGTTCTAAGGGGAAGGCTGCAGGATGCTGAGAGTTAGTTCGGGGTTGAATCCGCCACACATTTGTGCGCTCGTAATCGTCGCCAACCTTTGACGCTGCCACAGTATCTTTATCTGGATGGTTGCGAATGTGCCAATCAATCAGTAAATCAGTCCGCTTACGATAGACCAAAATATATTCCGTCACGGGCACGGCCTTATATTGGAGAGGATTGCGATCAGCAGCAAAGCGGCGTCCCCTTCCTGTCGCCCAACCCGCCCCTTCCGGCTTAACCCAAATTATATCGTCAATAAAATCATAACCTTCTTCGATGAAAATGCGGTGAAGATCAAACGGTACGGCGATACGTCTCGACGATTGATTTCTGCTGGCGCGGCGAAGCAAGACAGGCGCGCAGTTAATAACAAAAAACCGCCCTTCGTTAAGAACTCTATGAATGCGGTTAATGACCTGGCGCATCTTAAATAAGTATTGCTCGTACGCCTCATAATCACTGTACTCAGGGCGGGCATTGAAATACGGAGGCGACGTGAAAATCAGATCAACTGAAGCGGCGGGCATTTCATCAATCAGCTCAATACAATCGCCCAAACCGATGGTATTCCTAAGCGGCGAAAGAGGGTACGTTATGTCGGGCCGCTTTTTCGTCAGACGTACCTCGTCCTTTTGAAGGAGTCGCGCTTCCAGCATCTCGGGCTTAGTAGTCTTCTCAAATATTATTGCTGTTGTGTAAGCGTCAATTACCACCTCTCCAATTTTCGCCCCCCGGCTCGCAGCACAGAGGGGGACACGCCAGACGTGATAACGGTCATCAACTTCCGGCAGCCCAAGAATGACAACATTTATAAGCTCGATTTCCGACAACCAAGATAAGGTTATTTCTTTAGCTTGAGCAACGGTAGTTACTAGGTATTTTCTCTTTTCTGACACAAGCGGCTTGCTGCGCGACATAAATTAGTCTTCCTTAACCTCATATCAATATCCACGTTAACGGCAATTATCTTAACATTATCTGTTATGGAAAGAGGTGGCTCATTTACCTTTACCTTTAATCTCACAACCGCAAATACTGGGTGGAGCGGCGTAACTCCCCACAAGGGACAAAAAGCCGCGCCTGGCGGCCGAGCTATTAGTCGCCTCCGACGGGTGCGCCCGCGTCCTGCCAAGCGCGCCAGCCGCCGGCCATCGAATGGACGTTGGTGTAGCCCATGCGTTGGAGGTTGTCGCAGGCGAGGGCGGAGCGGTAGCCGCCGCCGCAGTAGAGGATGAGTTCGGCGTGTTTGTCGGGATGTTTGGTTTCGATGTCGCGCTCGATGATGCCGCGGCCCAAGTGTTCCGCGCCGGCCGCGTGGCCGGCCTGCCACTCGTTGTCCTCGCGCACGTCGATGAGGCGCGCGGACGGGTTGGCCGCGAGTCGCGCGCGGGCTTCGTCGACCGTGACTTCGCGGACTCTGGTTTTAGCGTCCTCGGCCAGCCGCAGGAATCCTTCGGTGTGATCCATGTAGTTTCGTCCCCCAGCGCCGCCGCTTTAGAAAACAGGTGCGCGTCGATTATAATCCTCGTTTGATAACCGCACCCACAAAATCGAAGCATTCCAATCCGAAGCGCGCGGCCTTTGGTTCGGGCCGCGGCGCGCGAGACGCGGGGGAGACAACTTGTCCAGCGAACAGTTTGACGTAACGATCATCGGCGCGGGGCCGGGCGGTTACGTGGCCGCCGTGCGCGGCGCGCAGTTGGGCCTGAAGGTGGCGCTCGTCGAGAAAGACAAGCGTCTGGGCGGGACGTGCGGCCTGCGCGGCTGCATCCCGACGAAGCAACTCCTGATGTCGGCCCACGTCTACGAGCAGACGCAGCACGCGGCCGAGTTCGGCGTGCAGGCGTCGGAGGTGCGGCTCGCCTTCGCCGACGTGCAGAAGCGCAAAGAGAAGGTCGTCCTGAAGAACGCGAAGGGCGTCGAGTACCTGATGAAGAAGCACAAGGTGACGACGTTCAACGGGACGGCGCGGCTCGCGCTCCCCGGCAAGGTCGAAGTCACCACCGCCGACGGCGCGGCGCAGACGCTCAACACGAAGAACATCATCATCGCGACGGGCTCGGTCGTGCGGCCCATTCCCGGCTTCGAGACGGACGGCGAGCGCGTCGTCAACAGCGACCACATTCTGGAACTGAAGGAAGTGCCGAAGTCGCTGATCGTGCTGGGGTCGGGCGCGGTCGGCGTCGAGTTCGCGTCCGTCTATTCGCGCTTCGGCGCGGAGACGACGCTGGTCGAACTCCTGCCGCGCCTGATGCCGCTCGAAGACGAGGAAGTCTCGAAGGAGCTGGAAAAGTCTTTCCGCAAGCGCGGCATCAAGGCGCTCACGGGGACGAAGCTGGAACGGGTCGAGAAGACGGACGCGGGCGTCAAAGTTACGGGCACGGACGCGAAGGGCGGCGAGGTGACGCTCGAAGCCGAGATGCTGCTCGTCGCGGTGGGGCGGATGCCGTACCTCGAAGGCTTGGGGCTGGAGGGCACGCAGATCAAGGTCGAGCGCGGGTCGATTCAGGTGGACGAGTTCTGCCGCACGGGCGAACCCGGCGTCTATGCCATCGGCGACGTGATCCCGACGCCGTGGCTCGCGCACCTCGCGTCGAAAGAGGGCATCCTCGCCGTCGAGCAGATCGCCGGCCGCGAGGCGCGCCCCGTCAACCTGCGGCAAGTGCCTTCGTGCACCTACTGCGACCCCGAAGTCGCGTCCGTCGGGCTGACGGAGGCGAAGGCGCGCGAGGAGGGCTACGACGTGAAGGTCGCCAAGTTCCCCTTCTCGGCTTCGGGCAAGGCGCGCATCCTCGGCCAAGAAGAGGGCTTCGTGAAGATCGTCGCCGATAAGCGGTACGACGAAATCCTCGGCGTCCACATCATCGGCCCGCACGCCACCGAGATCATCCACGAGGCCATCGTCGCCATGCACCTCGAATCCACGGCCGAAGAGCTCGGCCGCACCGTCCACGCCCACCCGACCGTCTCCGAGACCGTCATGGAAGCGGCCGAGGGCATCCACGATCTGACGATTCACATTTAAGCCGTTAGCCGTTAGCTATTAGCTTTTAGCCAGAAGAAGCAGCTTTCCGCTTTCGTTACGGGCTTCGGCTTTTGGTTTTGCTAACGGCTAACGGCTAACGGCTAACAGCTTCTTTATGTCCAGCGAGACGAAACGGAAGGCGGGGCGCGGCGCGGCCGCGAAGGACGCCGGGGGGAAGGCGACGAAAGCGCCCGCCGCGGACGGCAACGGGGCGGGCGCGCCGGGCGGCGCGGGCGCGAGCAAGCTGCCGAACGTCTTCGGCAGTTACAGCGTGCCGGCCGAGGACGCCGGCTGCCGGGCGGAGACTTCGCTCACGCCGGGGCAGATGCTTGAGATGTACCGGCACCTCCTGCTGACGCGCCTCGTCGAGGAGAAGCTGGTCAACCTCTACCGGCAGACGAAGGTCGTCGGCGGCGTGTTCCGCTCGCTGGGGCAGGAGGCGACGGCCGTCGGCACTTGCTACGCGCTCAGGCCCGAAGATTTCATCGCGCCGCTCATCCGCGACCTCGGCGCGGTGCTCACGAAGGGCATCCGCCCGCGCGAGATTTTCGCGCAGTACATGGCGAAGGCTTGGGGGCCGAGCGAGGGCCGCGACCTCAACATCCACTTCGGTGATCTCGCGAAAGGCTTCATCGGCCCGATCTCGCACCTCGGCGACATGATCCCCGTGATGACCGGCATCGCCCTCGGCGCGCGGATGCAGCAGAAGGAGATCGTCGCCGTCGCCTACATCGGCGACGGCGGGATGAGCACGGGCGCGTTCCACGAAGGGTTAAACTTCGCGGCCGTCCAAAAACTCCCGCTCGTCGTCGTCGCCGAACACAACCACTACGCCTACTCGACGCCGACGCGCTTGCAGACGGCGGTCGAGCACCTCGCCGACAAGGCCGCCGGCTACGGCATCCCCGGCCACATCGTCGACGGCAACGACGTCGTCGCCTGCTACGAGGTGATGCGCGAGGCCGCCGAGTACGCGCGCGGCGGCGGCGGCGCGGTGCTCGTCGAGGCGAAGACTTACAGACGCCGGGGCCACGCCGAGCACGACGATCAGAGGTACCTGCCCGAAGGCGAACTCGACTTCTGGGAGAAGCGCGATCCGGTCGATCGCTTCGCGCGCCACCTCGTCGCGCTGAACGTGGCGACGCGGGAGAAGCTGGACGAGATCGTCGCCGACGTGCGGCGCGAGGTCGAGGAGGACGCGGCGTGGGCCGAAAGCTCCCCGATGCCCGAAGCCGAGCGCGCGGCCTACAACGTCTTCGACAACTCTCGCGTGCCGCCCGCGTTCCGCCCGAAAGTGTTCGGCAGGGATTGAGTGACGCCGTGACGAAATCGTCCGAAGAGAGCGCCGGGGGCGGGGAGGGCCGGGCCGTCGGGCGCGTGCTGACGGTGTTCAGCAACCCCGAGGAGGAGTTCGTCGCCGAGCACGAGCTGAAGGAGTTCGATCTCGAACGGTTCAGGGAGTGGTTCAACCCGGACGGCGGCGACCCGCTGATGTACGACTGCTACGTCGTCTTGCCGAAAGACGTCGAGTTCCTTTCGGCCCACTTGGACGGGCCGTTCGACTTCGACTTCAACCGGTACTGTTACTTCGTCGAAGCTCACGAGGGCGCGGAAGATTAGGATCGGCGGCGGGCCGTGCGTCGGACGCCGGGGCCGCGAAAATCATCATGTCAGCGACAGCGAAAAAAGAGCACAAGTCGAACCGCCCGGAGCGCGGCGGCGTCTCGACGTTCGTCGAGGCCATCAGGCAGGGGCTGTGGGAGGAGATGGAGCGCGACCCGGCCGTCTTCGTGATCGGCGAGGACGTGGGCGCTTACGGCGGCGCGTTCAAGGTGACGGACGGGCTGCTCGACGAGTTCGGCGAGGGGCGCGTCGTCGACACGCCGATCTCGGAGGGCGCGATCGTCGGGGCGGCGTGCGGCGCGGCCCTGATGGGCATGAAGCCCGTGGCCGAGTTCCAGTTCATCGACTTCATCTCGGCCGGCTTCGACATGCTGACGAACTACGCCGCGAAGTGCCGCTACCGCTGGGGCGCGGGGCTGCAAACGGTCTTCCGCGGCCCCTGTGGCGCGGGCGTCCACTCCGGCCCGTTCCACTCCCTGAACGCCGAGGCGTTCTTCATGAACACGGCGGGGCTGAAGATGGTCGAGCCTTCGACGGCCTACGACGCGAAGGGTTTAATCAAGGCCGCGATCCGCGACCCCGACCCCGTCCTCTTCTTCGAGCACAAAAAGTTGTACCGGCTGCCGCGCCTGCGCGAGGAGCTGCCGGAGGAGGATTACATAGTCGAGATCGGCAAGGCGCGGGTGCGGCGCGAGGGGCGCGACCTCTCGATCATCACGTTCGGCGCGCAGACCTTGAACGCGCTCGACGCGGCCGAGCAGCTGGAGAAGGAAGGGCTGGACGTCGAGGTCTTGGACTTGCGAACGCTCGCGCCGCTCGACAAGGGGGCGATCCTCGCGTCGGTGAAGAAGACGAGCAAGGCGCTGGTGCTGCACGAGGCCGCGCGCACGGGCGGCATCGGCGGCGAGATCGCGGCGACGATTGCGGAGGAGGCCTTCGAGTGGCTGGACGCCCCCGTCGTGCGCCTCGCCGCCACCGACACGCCCGTGCCCTACTCGCCGCCGCTCGAAGAGTACCACCTGCCGCAGGTCAAAGACGTGTTGGATGCGGCGCGGCGGCTGGCGGCGTACTGAAGAAGCTGTTAGCGATTGGCTGTTAGCTTCTAGCCGGAAAAAGTTCGGCTTTCAGTTTTCGACCCCCACTCCGGTTTTTGTTTTTGCCAACAGCTGACAGCTAACAGCTAACAGCTTGCGACTGAAAGGAGCAACGCAGCGATGCCGAAGTTTCTGATCGAGCGCGAGATTCCGGGGGCGGGGGCGCTAAGCCCCGACGAGTTGAAGGCCGTCTCGCAGAAGTCGTGCGGGGTGCTGCGCGGGATGGGGCCGGAGGTGCAGTGGGTGCAGTCCTACGTGACGGGCGACAAGGTGTACTGCGTCTACATCGCCCCCGACGAGGAGTCCGTGCGCGAGCACGCGCGGCAGGGCGGGTTCCCGGCCAACAGCGTCTCACGCATCACGTCGGTCATCGACCCGACGACGGCTGAATGAAAAAAGTAAATCGTGAATCGTGAATCGTAAATAGAAAGAACTGGTTTTATCGATTCACGATTTACGATTCACGATTTACGGTTTTGCAGGGGGAGTTATGGCGACAGAAGTTGTGATGCCGCAGATGGGCGAGTCCATCGCCGAGGGGACGATCACGCGTTGGCTCAAGCAGGTGGGCGACTCGATAGAGCGCGACGAGAACCTGTTCGAGATTTCGACCGACAAGGTCGACGCGGAGATTCCCAGCCCCGCGGCCGGCGTGCTCTTGGAGATCAGGGCGAAGGAGGGCGAGACGGTCGAGGTCGGCGCAATCGTCGCCCTCGTCGGCGAGGCGGGCGAGCAGCCGGCGGCCGGCGCGGCGTCGGGCGCGCAA
>DATCVD010000356.1:0-5488 GCA_036567125.1 Pyrinomonadaceae bacterium
GCCCCGGCCGCCGCCACCACAGCGCCGCTGCCCGCGCCGACGGTCGAGGCGACGCCGCCGCCCGACGATCAGGGAGAGATGGAGCCTTCGCCCGACGACGCCGCGCTCGAAGACGACCCGACGCAGGAGCAGCAGCCGCAGCCGCAGACCGATCAGGACTACGTCTTCCGTTCGATGGAGCACCGCTATCAGTACTGGTGGCTGCCCGGCGATCCGCCTTCGATTGACAACCCGCCCGCCCAGCCGATGCCGCCCGAGGAGCCGATGACCATCAGCTACGAGACGAGCGGCCCCGCGGGCAGCCGCTCGCCGTGCGAGCGGACGATCAAGGCCCACGTCGTCGCGCTCGATCAGGTCTTCTTCTGGAACCGCCTCGGGGCCGTGCAGCCGCACGGCATGATCTTCGCCCTGCGCCACCACGTCGTCCCCACGGACGGCACCAACACGCTCAAGCCGGGCAAAGTCAGACTCCGCGCCGACAAGCGGCCGCGCCCGTTAGTCCTTCGCATGAACGTCGGCGACTGCTTGCAGATCGACTTCCAGAACCTGCTCGCGCCCGAAGTGCGCGACGACGATCAGCCCGCGACGCGCACCGCCTCCATCCACGTCGCCGGCCTGCAACTCGTCAACTCGATCCACGACGACGGCTCGAACGTCGGGCGCAACGAGCCGCGGCCGGGCGGACTCGTCCGCCCCGGCGAGCGCATCACCTACACGCTCTACGCCGACGGGAAGATGCGCGAGGGCACGCACCTCCTCTTCAGTGCCGCCGCGACGACCACGGCCGAGGGCGACGGCGGGCAGATCCCGCCGGGCCTCTTCGGCGCGGTCAACGTCGAGCCGCGCGGGGCCGAGTGGTACCGCTCGCAGCTCTCGCACAACGATCTCCGGCTCGCCGCGCGGCGCAACCCCGACGGCTCGATCAAGCGCACGCCGGCGGGGCAGCCCGTCATCAACTACGACGCGGTTTACCCCTCTTGGCACCGCTACCGCCGCCAGCCGATCCTGAAAATCCTGAACCGCAACCGCGTCATCGTCCACTCCGACCTGACGGCGATCATCACGGGGCCGGGCCGCGGCAAGTTCCCGGCGGGCACCTACCCGCCCTCGACCGTCGCCGCGCCCAACCGCGACTGGCCGTTCCGCGAGCACACCATCATCTACCACGACGAGATCGGCGCGGTGCAGGCTTTCCCGCAGTTCGAGCAGCACGAGAATCCGGGCGACCTCGGCCCGACGCTCCACGGCAGCCGCGACGCCTTCGCGATCAACTACGGGACGGGCGGGATCGGCGCGGAGATCATCGCCAACCGCATCGGCGTCGGCCCGATGGCGAACTGCGACGAGTGTTTGTTCGAGGAGTTCTTCCTCTCCTCGTGGACGGTCGGCGACCCGGCGATGGTCGTCGACGTGCCGGCCAACGCGCCCTGCCGGCCCTCGCTCCTCGAAGACGGCGAGTGCCACCCGAACCAGCCGCTCCCGACGCCGGGCTACAAGGCGACGAAGGCCTTCTACCCGCACGACCCGTCGAACGTCTACCACGGCTACCTCGGCGACCGCACCAAGCAGCGCGTCCTGCACGCCGGCCCGAAGGAGCACCACATCCACCACCTGCACGCGCACCAGTGGTTCAAGGCGGCCGACGCCGAAGGCTCGTCCTACAACGACTCGCAGGCCATCGGCCCCGGCTCCGGCCACAACATCGAGATCGCCTACGGCGGCGGCGGCAACCGCAACCTGACGCCCGGCGACTCGATCTTCCACTGCCACTTCTACCCGCACTTCGCGCAGGGCATGTGGGCCTTGTGGCGCGTCCACGACGTGTTCGAGGAGGGCACGGAACTCGACGCGACGGGCCGCCCCGTCGAGAACGACGCGCGCGCGCTGCCCGACGCCGAGATCAAGCGCGGCACGCCGATCCCGGCCGTCGTCCCGATCCCGGGCGGCGCCGCGCCCAACATGGCCGACTACGTGATGGCCCCAATGCCGCAGGAGAAGGTGCGGATCGTCAACGGGCAGGTCGACATTCAGATCGAGGCGTTCCGCGCGCCGGGCAACCCCGGCTTCCCGTTCTTCGTCCCCGGCATCATGGGCCGGCGCGTGCCGCACCCGCCGCTCGACACCGAGTTCGACGCCGGCCTGCCGCGCCACATCATCCTCGAAGCCGACGTGCTCGTGAACGACATGAACCGCCTCTCCTTCGACAAGGAGATCGGGAACATCCACGCCAAGGAGCTGTACGAGAACGGCGAGCCGATCGAGCGCGGCGCGATGGAGTACCACGCCCGCGACTTCCACACCAGCTACCGCACCGACGGCACGCAGGGGCCGTTCATGACCAACGGGCTGCCGCCCGCCAAGGGCGCGCCCTTCGCCGACCCGTGCTCGAACCCGCGCTGGACGGCCGCCGGCCAGCGCATCCTTAACGCCGACCCGTTCGGCCGCCAGATCTACTACAAGGGCGTCATGTTCCAGATGGACATGACGATCAACAAGAAGGGCTGGCACTTCCCGCAGTCGCGCATCGAGTCGCTGTGGGACGACTACACGGCCATCAAGACGGGCTTCAAGCCGCCCGAGCCGCTCTTCTTCCGCGCCAACGTCAACGACTGCGTCACCTTCCACCACGCCAACCTGATCCCGAAGGTCTACCGCGTCGACGACTTTCAGGTGCGCACGCCGACCGACATCGTCGGCCAGCACATCCACCTCGTGAAGTTCGACGTGATGGCCTCGGACGGCGCGGGCAACGGCTGGAACTACGAGGACGGCACCTTCGGGCCGGAGGAGGTCGTCCACCGCATCGAGGAGATCAACAAGGGGGGCGGGATCATCGACCGCGAGACCGGCCAGCGGCACAAGCTTGAGCCGGTGAACCACCCGGTCTTTAACGTGCCGACGCAGATCACCATCCAGCGCTGGCTCGTCGACAACATCGCGGGAGACTCGACGGCGGACAGGGCGGCCTTCGATCCGAACCGCACGCTCCGCAACGCCTTCACGCACGATCACTTCGGCCCCTCGACGCACCAGCAGACCGGCCTCTACGCCGGCCTCGTCATCGAGCCGGAAGGTTCCGACTGGCTCGACAACGAGACCGGCATGAGGCTCGGCTACGGCAACCGCCCGACGGCCGTGCGCCCCATCGACGGCGGCCCGACCTCGTGGCAGGCCGTCATCATCCCGCCCGACAACCGGCGCAGCTACCGCGAGTTCCTGCTGGAGTTCGCTGACTTCCAGTTGGCCTATATGAAGGGGCGCGGCCTCGACGCCAACAAGCAGGCCGTCCCCGACCCCGAAGGCGCGATCAACCCGCCGGGCCGCCACGAGGTTCCGCTGCCGATGACCATGCCCGCCGCGGGCGGCCCCTTCGGCTTCGAGACGCGGCTGCTGGAGCGGCCCGCGCGGCAGCGCTGCGAGACGGGCGACCCCGCGCCGTGCCCCGAGATCCTCTCGGCCGACGACGTGGGCACCTTCTCGGTCAACTACCGCAACGAACCCGTCCCCCTGCGCGTCCGCAACCCGGCGACCAACACGCAGGTGCCGGGCGTGCAGGGCGATCTCTCGCACGTCTACCGCAGCATCGAGCGCGTCGATCCCGATCTGAACACGACGGGGCCGCTCCCGCCGCTCACGGCCGATGTCGGCCCCCACGATCCCTTCACGCCGCTCCTGCGCGCCTACGAGAACGACGAGGTGCAGATCCGCATTCTGGTCGGCGCGCACGAGGAGGGCCACAACTTCACGGTCAACGGCGTCAAGTGGCTCTTCGAGCCGTTCGATCCGAACTCCGGCTACCGCAACTCGCAGATGATGGGCATCAGCGAGAAGTACGACTTCATCGTCCCGAAGATGCCGAAGAACTCGCAGACCACCGACTTCCTCTACCGCCCGGGCGCGGCCTCCGACGATCAGTGGAACGGCCTGTGGGGCATCATGCGCGCCTACAGCTCGGCGCGCCGCGACCTCGTCGTGCTGCCGAACAACCCGAACGGCTTCGGGCCGGCCGCGTCGAACGCCGGCGACTTCACGGGCGTCTGCCCGCGCGCCGCGCCGCGCCGCGACTACGAGGTGCACGCCTACTACGCGCGCGACATCCTGCCGCGCGCGCGCCTCGAATTCACCGGCCAGAACGGCTGGAACTTCACCGTCACGCGACCCGGCGGCGGCGCGGCCGAGACGGGGCCGCTCAACGATCCGACCGCCATCCTCTACGTCCGCCGCGAGGACATCGGCGCGGACGGCAAGTACAACCGGCAGCGCGTCGAGCCGCTCGTGCTGCGCGCCGCGGCGGGCGACTGCGTCTACCTGACGCTCAGGAACAAGCTGCCCGATCAGCCGAACGACCTGCCGGGCTACAACACCTTCCCGATGATCGTGGACGACTTCAACGCCAACCAAGTCGTGCCGTCGCGCCACGTCGGGCTGCACCCGCAGCTCCTCTTCTACGAGGTCAAGTCGAGCGACGGCATGAACGTCGGCCGCAACCCCGTGCAGACGGCCGCGCCGGGCGGCACGGTCACCTACCAGTGGTACGCGGGCGACGTGAAGATCGATCCCGTCACCTTCTTCGGCACGGGCGTGCCCATCGAGTTCGGCGCGACGAATCTGATGTCGTCCGATCCCGTCAAGCACTCTAACAAGAGCGCCATCGGCTCGCTCGTCGTCGAGCCTCAGGGGAGCAACTGGACTGAAGACCCCGACCACCGCCACGCGGCGACGGTCTGGAGGCCGACAAAGGGGTGCGCGACCTGCGGCACGGTGATGATGCCGTTCCGCGAGTTCGTCCTCCAGTTCCAGAACGACATCAACATGCGCTTCGCCAGCAACCAGCCCGTCCCGAACACGGCCGAAGGTGAAGACCCGGAGGACTCGGGTCAGAAGGCGTTCAACTACCGCACCGAGCCGTTCTGGGCGCGGCTCTGCTACTGGCCCGCGCTGCCGCTGACGGGCGCGTCGGGGACGGTCGCCGTCTCGTGCCCGAACGGCTACGCGCAGGCGACGCGCCAGTTCGACATGACCAACTCGCTGCACAACTACCAGATCGGCGGGCGCGATCCCGTCACGCCGATCTTCACGGCGGCGGCCGGCGACGAGGTGCGCTTCCGCGTCCTGCATTCGGGCGGGCACGCGCGCAACAACGTCTTCATGCTGCACGGCCACGTCTGGCAGGAGATGCCCTACCAGACGGGCACGGCCTCGACCGTGATCGGCTTCAACAACAACTCGCCGTGGCACGGCTCGCAGTACGGCCACGGCCCGTCGAACCACTTCGACGTGGTCGTGCGCGCGGGCGGCGCGTTCTCGATCACGGGCGACTACCTCTACCGCACCTTCCAGTCGTTCCAGTTCGACGGCGGGCTGTGGGGCCTGTTCCGCGTCGGCGGCGGCATCCCCAACGCGGAGGAGCCGCCGCCGCCTCCGCCGTGCGCGCCCTGCACGGCGGAGGAGGAACTGTCGCCGCCGCCGCGGTAACGGCCCGAACCCG
>DATCVD010000357.1:0-4479 GCA_036567125.1 Pyrinomonadaceae bacterium
AAGCGCGCGCGCGCCGCGCCGCGCCGCCCGGCCCACGCGCCGAACTGCGAGAGCTCCAGACCTAACGGGATGACGCGGAACTGGGCGCGGCGGCCCACCCCGAACTGCCCGTGAATCTCGCTGAACTGCGCGGGGCTGATGACGACGATGCGGTCGGTCGCGAGCCGCGCGAGCAGTTTCTCGACCGCGAGGAAGAAGCGCGTCTTGAGCCGGCCGTAGTAGCTGTGGAAGATGTGGCCGTGGTAGGTGTGGACGAAGCGCACCGGGCGCGGCCGGCCGGCGAGAGTCCCCCAAGTCAGCCAGCGGTAGAGCAGGCCGGCCGCGCGCCCGACCGTGCCGGCCTTCGCCGTGTGCGTGTGCACCACGTCGGGCCGCTCGCGCCGGAGCAGCCGGTAGAGCTTCCAGACCGTGACCGCGTCCTTCGGCGAGACCTCGCGGCTCATCTCCGGGATCACGACGGGGCGGACGCCGCGCGCCTCCGCGAAGTACGTCATGTCGTCCTCGCCCGCGGGCACGACCCCCGTCACGAGCACCGACTCCAGCCCCGCGCGCCGCAGGCCCTCTTCGAGCCACACGACGTGGCGCGCCGGCCCGCCGACGTTGAGCCGCGCGATGATGCGAACAACTTTCATAAAGCAGGAGTCGGAAGCCGGGAGCCGGAATAAGAGGCGGGCCGCCGCCGATCCTTCTGACTTCCGGATTCCGGGTTCCGACTTCTCTCTTCAGTCTTCCATCCTGAAGATGGTGTCGGGGTCGTCCTCGTGCCTGATCTCGTCGATCTCCGAGCGGCGGCCCTCGCCCATGTAGAGGCGGTTGGGGCAGTTGATGACGATCCCCTTCTCCGAGCCGACGTTGCGGTAGGCGTGGACGACGCCCTTCGGGACGATGACCGACTTCGGGTTGTCCGCGCCGACGTAGAGCGTCATCACGTGGCGGAACGTCTCAGACCCCTCGCGGTTGTCCCACATCCGCAGCTTGAAGTTCGACGGGCCGATGAAGCAGAACAGGTCGGCCTGATCGACGTGCTCGTGCGGCCCGCGCTGGAAGCCCGGCTCGGTCGCCGAGACGTAGGCCATCGCCGGGTAGAACTCCTCCTCCAGCTCGTCGTGGCGGAACAGCTCGCTGAGCCAGCCGCGCTCGTCCACGAACTTGCGCAGATCGCGCACGGCCACGCCCTCGATCTTGCCGCGCGTGAACTCGACCCCCGCCGCGCCGGCCCCGCGCCGGCTCGCTCCGGTGTTCTCAGCCATGCGTCGCGCTCGAAGCCCCCCCCTGCTGTTGGTTCGCGGCCGGCGGTTCGAGTTCGCGGGTCTGCCGGCTCTCGGGCGACGGCTCGTCGAGCTTGTTCGCGCCCGTCTCGGCGACGAGCTGCCCGGCGCGCAGCAGCGACTCGAACGTGCCCGCGTCCGTCCACCAGCCTTCGAGTTCGTCCCACGTCATCTCGCCGCGCGCGATGTAGGCGTTGTTGACGTCCGTGATTTCGAGTTCGCCGCGGGCCGAGGGCTTGAGGGTCTTGATGATCTCGAAGACCTCGGCGTCGTAGAAATAGACGCCGATGACGGCGAACTCGGACTTCGGCTCTTTCGGCTTCTCCTCGATCCGCAGGACGCGGCGGCCGTCGAGTTCGGGCACGCCGAAGCGCTGCGGGTCGGGGACCTTCTTGAGCAGGATTTTCGCGCCGCCGCCCTGATGGCGGTAGGCGCGCGCGGCGCGGCAGATGTTGCGCTCGATGACGTTGTCGCCCAAGACGATGCAGACCGGCTCGCCGTCGGCGAAGTCCTCGCACAGCGAGAGCGCGGCGGCGATGCCGCCCTCGCCCTCCTGATAGGTGTAGTTGAGGTGCTTCAGGCCGAAGTCCTTGCCGTTCTTGAGGAGCTTGAGGAAGTCGCCCGCGGAGTTGCCGCCCGTGACGATCATGATGTCGCGGATGCCCGCGTTGACGAGCGTCTGGACGGGGTAGTAGATCATCGGCTTGTCATAGACGGGCAGCAGGTGCTTGTTCGTCACCCACGTCAGCGGCCGCAGCCGCGTGCCCAGACCGCCGGCAAGGACAATGCCTTTCATTCAAACCTCCAAAAGCCGTGAATCGTGAATCGTGAATCGTGAATCGTGAATCGATTAATCGGTTCGGCGGCCCAAGTGCCGCGAGAGTCCGGTGAGCATCCGGCCGATGTCGTCGAGCGAGGCGCGCAGGCTCTGGTAGCTGCGCTCCCCGAGAAAGCCGAGACGATACGCTATGAGCAGTTCGGTTTCAACCTCGCTGGCCGAACCTTGCGCGTTCGACAGGAAATGCATGAACTCTTTGTTCGACCTGCGCCCGGCACCCTCGGCGATGTTCGCCGGCACCGACACGGCCGCGCGCCGGAGTTGGGAGGTCAGGCCGAACCTCTCTTCTTTCGGGAAGCCGTCGGTGACCCTGTAAACGCCGACGACGAATTCCACCGCCCTGTTCCAAACATCCAACTTCTCGTGAGGTCTCATGCCGGATGTTCCCCTTCCCGATTTACGATTTACGATTCACGATTTACGGGTCTATGAACCTTTCGAACCAGAGTTCGAGCATCAACAGCGTCCACAGTTGCGACGTGTAGTCGCGCTCGCCGCGCGTGTGCAGTTCGACCATGCGGCGCACTTCGGCGGGGCGGAAGAGGTTGCGGCGCGCGAAGCGGTCGGAGAGCAGCGTCTCGCGCATGAAGCCTTGCATCTCGCGCCGCAGCCAGTGGCCGACGGGGACGCCGAAGCCCTGCTTGGGCCGCTTCAGGTTCTCCGCGGGCAGCAACTGTTTGAGCACGCGCTTGAGGATGTACTTCGTCGTCAGCCCGCGCAGCTTCAGGTTCTCGGGCAAGCTCGCGGCGAACTCGATCAGGTGGTGGTCGAGGAACGGCGAGCGCGCTTCGAGCGAGACGGCCATGCTGGCGATGTCCACTTTGACGAGCAGGTCGTTCGGCAGGTACGTCATCGTGTCGGCCAGAAGCGCCGCGTCCACGACGCCCGCCCCGTTGGCCCGCGCGAACCACGGCTTGATGAAGTCGGCCGTCTCGTACCCCTCGGTCTCGCGGCGGAAGTCGTCCGTGTAGAGTTCGTCTTGGGCGCGCGCGTCGATGGCGCTCGTCCAGCGCAGGTAGCGCTCGACGTGCGGGAGCGAGGCGGCCGACAGGAACCGCTTGAGCGAGCGGGCGCGGCTCTTGCGCAGCTCCGACGTGGGGATCAGCGCGGCCGCGCGGCGGATGACGCCCTCGCGCAGCGCGCCCGGCAGCCGGCGGTAGGTGCTCGCCAGCTTCATCGCGGCGTAGCGCTCGTAGCCGGCGAAGCACTCGTCGCCGCCGTCGCCGTTCAGGGCGACGGTGACGTGGCGGCGCGTCTCGCGCGAGACGTAGTAGGTCGGGATCGCGGACGAGTCGGCGTAAGGCTCGCCGTAGTGCTCGACGAGGAGCGGCAGCACCTCCATCGCCTCGGGGCGGACGACGAACTCGTGGTGGTCGGCCCCGACGTGCTCGGCCACGCGCCGCGCGTGGTGCAGCTCCGAGAAGTCCTGCTCCTCGAAGCCGATGGAAAAGGTCTTGACCGGATCAGACGACTCCTCGCTCATCAGCGCCACGACCGCCGAGGAATCGACGCCGCCGGAGAGGAACGCGCCGAGCGGCACTTCCGACATCAGGCGCACGCGCACGGCGTCGCGCAGCAGCTCGGCCGTGCGCTCGCCCGCTTCCTCCTCGGTGATCTTGATCTTCCGCGAGAAGTCGGGCCGCCAGTAGCGTTCGGTCTTCACCTCGTTGGTGCGGCGCGAGTAGCGCAGCGTGTGGCCGGGTTCGAGCTTCCTGATCTGCCTGTAGGCGGTGAGCGGCGCGGGCACGCACATGAAGGAGAGGTAGTGGTGGATCGCCTCGCGGTCGACTTCGCGGCCCACGTCCGGGTGCGCGAGCAGGGCGGTGAACTCCGAGCCGAAGACGATGCCGCGCCCGGTGTGCGCGTAGAGCAGCGGCTTTTTGCCGACGCGGTCGCGCGCGAGCAGGAGTTCCTCGGTGCGCTCGTCGTAGATGGCGAAGGCGAACATGCCGCGCAGGTGACGGGGGCAGTCCGCGCCGTAACGCTCGTAAGCCTGAAGGACGACTTCGGTGTCGGAGTTGGTGTGGAACTCGTGGCCGAGCTTGGCGAGTTGTTCGCGCAGCTCGCGGTAGTTGTAGATTTCGCCGTTGAAGACGAGCCACGCGGTGCGGTCGCGGTTCGTCACCGGCTGCCGGCCGCCGGCCACGTCGATGATCGAGAGCCGCCGCATGGCGAGGCCGGCCGCGCCGCCGAGGTACGCGCCCTCGTCGTCCGGCCCGCGGTGGCGGATCGAGTCGCACATCCGCCGCAGCACGGCCGCGTCAACCTCGGCCGCCGCAGCGCCGCGCCCCAGAACTGTCCCGACGATCCCGCACATGAGTTTAGTGCCGCGCCCGGCGGCAAGCCCGCCGCGAACAAACCGCCCCCCGCCCC
>DATCVD010000358.1:0-3379 GCA_036567125.1 Pyrinomonadaceae bacterium
GCCCGCGCGCGCGGGCCGCGCGGCGGCGGCGGCGAGGGCGAGCAGGCACACGAGTAGGCACAGGGGGTTGCGGGAAACGTGAGACATCTCTTTCACCTTTCGAGGTAGGGCCGCGGCGCAAGGCGAGCGCCGGGCGGAAAAACTAGGACTAACTGGACGTTACGCTGCTACTACAGAGGGCGCGGCAGGTCGGGGTGCGACGCCGAGGGATTCTAGGGCACGGCGGGGCCGAAAGCAACTGGTGAAAGGGCTTCCGGCCGGCGCGGCTGGCGACGCGGCGCGCGACTCCTGTGCTATAATCCCCCCACTTCGTTCGTCCCACGCCCTCGCGGCAAGAAGCGAACTCCCAATTTCCGCCACGCGCAGCAGGAGGATCGACTCTGATGGCTACCGAACTCAAGCGGGCCGGCGACGCGGCCGGCCGCATCGAAGAACTGTTGGGCGACGACGCCCGCGCCCTCCTCGACTACACGGCGCGCGGCATCCCCAAAGAACAGATCGCGCAGCCCGGCCCCGACTTCGTCGATCGCATCTGGGCGCAGTCGGATCGCAACCCGCGCGTCCTGCGCTCGCTCCAGTCGCTCTTCGACACGGGGCGGCTCGCCGGCACCGGGTATCTCTCGATCCTCCCCGTCGATCAGGGCATCGAGCACGCGGCGGGCGCTTCGTTCGCGCCCAACCCGCAGTACTTCGACCCGGAAAACATCGTCCGCCTCGCCGTCGAGGGCGGCTGCAACGCCGTCGCCTCGACCTTCGGCGTGCTCGGCATCGTCGCGCGCCGCTGGGCGCACAAGATTCCGTTCGTCGTCAAGATCAACCACAACGAGCTGCTGACCTTCCCGAACGCCTTCGATCAAGTCCTCTTCGGCACGGTCGATCAGGCGCACGACATGGGCGCGGTCGCCGTCGGCGCGACCGTCTACTTCGGCTCCGAGCAGTCCACGCGCCAGCTCACCGAGATCGCCAACGCCTTCGCCTACGCGCACGAACTCGGCATGGCGACGATCCTCTGGTGCTACCTGCGCAACCCTAAGTTCAAGACCAAGGACTCCGACCTGCACACGGCGGCCGATCTAACGGGTCAGGCCAACCACCTCGGCGTCACCATTCAGGCCGACATCATCAAGCAGAAGCTGCCGGTCGGCAACGGCGGCTACAACGTACTCAACACCGAGTCGTCCTACGGCAAGACCAACCCGAAGATTTACAGCGAGCTGACGAGCGACAACCCGATTGATCTGGTGCGCTATCAGGTGGCGAACTGCTACATGGGCCGCTGCGGGCTGATCAATTCGGGCGGCGAGTCGAAGGGGCAGACCGACTTGCAGGAGGCCGTGCGCACGGCGGTCATCAACAAGCGCGGCGGCGGCATGGGCCTCATCTCCGGCCGCAAGGCGTTCCAGCGGCCGATGGACGAGGGCGCGGCGCTCCTGAACGCCATTCAGGACGTTTACCTCTCCGAAGCGATCACCATCGCGTAAGCGCGACCGCGAAAGCGGCGACGAAAGCGGGCGGCGGCCGTCACGGCCGCCGCCCGCTTTTCTCACCTGCGGAGGTGTTCGCGCGCCGCCGCCGCCGGGGGAGGTTTAGAGCGCAACCTCCGCGATGCGGCGCGTGACGGCGTCGATGCCGGCGAAGCCCGGCAGGCGCTCGACGCGGCGGCTCACCTGCTCGTCGAAGAAGCCGACGCCCTCGCTGCCGCCGAACAGCGTCGTGACTAGGTAGTTGACGTCGTGCGGCGGCTTGGCCCCCGCCCCGACCGGCGTCCAGTAGTTTTTGATCACGTTGCGCGCCAGCGTGCGCGCGAACTTCGACCGCTCAAGCCTGAGCCGCGCCACCGTCCAGTAGAACTTGACGTGGACGGACTCCTCGCGCGCCACCGCCCGCAGGATCGTTTCGAGCACGGGGTGGCCCGCCATCCGCCACAGCCGGCGGTAGCTTTGCAGCGTCGTCAGCTCGTTGATCGTGCCCCAGACCATGTGCGTGCCCGAGAACTTGTCGCCGAACAGGTTCGCCACCATCGACGTGACGTAGTTCTCGAACGTGTAGCGCAGCGGGATCGCCGCCCGCGCGCGCGCGACCCAGTCCTCGGTCGTCTCGCAGCCGGCCTCGGCGAGGAAGCGGTTGAGCAGCTCGCCGTGCTCCGACTCCTCGACGCCCCAGCGATCCATGAAGCGGCGGATGACCGGGTCTTTGCCCGTCGGGGTGCGCAGCATCTCTTGGTAATAGACGGCCGTGTAGCTCTCCACGTCGCGCATGTAGAGCAGGACGGGGACGAACTTCGGGTCGAGGGGGTGGTTGCGGACTTCCGACCAGTCGATCCGGTCGTAGAAACTCTTATTCAGGGCACGCGGCTGCCGCTCGTACCAGTCGAGCACGTCGCTCTCGGTCTCGAACACTGTCGCTCTCCGTTACGTTTGAAGTCGGGGCCGATGGAAGGCACGACCGAATTTACGCGCTGGCGCGCGAGGGCGGATTTAGTGACAACGCGCGGCACGTTGTGCTAATAACTTCGGGCCACGGTCGCAGGCGCAATCATAACACGCAACGCGCCGCGCGCAATCCGCGCGCGGCGGCCGGATAACCCGACGAGACCGATTTGACGGCCCGACAAGAACCAACCCCCTCCGACGCCGAGCTGCTGCGCGCCGTCGCCCGCGGCGACGAGGGCGCGCTCGCCGCGATCTACGATCGCTACTCGTCCATCCTCCTCGGCCTCCTGCTCCGTATATTGCACAGCCGCGCCGAGGCGGAAGACGTTTTGCAGGAAGTCTTCGTGCAGGTCTGGCGGCGCGCCGACTCGTTCGACGAGTCGCGCGGGCGCGGCTTCACGTGGCTCGTCACGCTGGCCCGCAGCCGCGCGATTGATCGCCTCCGGGCGCTCGACTCGCGCTCCCGCGCGGCAACCGCCTCGGCGGCCGAGGCGTCCGAAGTGGTGAGCGACGCGAGCCTCGACGCCTTCCGCTCGGAGCAGCGCGAGATCGTGCGCGCGGCGCTGGCCGAACTCACGGAGGATCAGCGGCGCACCCTGCTGCTCGCCTACGAGGAGGGGCTGACACAATCCGAGATCGCCGCGCGGCTCAACCAGCCGCTCGGCACGGTCAAGACCCGCACGCGCGCGGGCCTGATGAAGCTGCGCGAACTTTTGCGCGACAAGTTCGAGGGCGCGGAAGCCCTCTTCTAAGGCGCGCGGCCGGGAGAGGGGCGCTGGGGCCGGCCGGACGAAGAAATAATTTCGCGGGGGCCGTTCCGACGAAGAAGCGAATGACGCACGAGGAGCACAAGGAGGCGGTCGCGCTCGCCGCGCTCGGCGAGGACGTTGGGCCGGAGCGGCGCGACGCGCTCGAAGTGCACCTCGCCGCCTGCGGCGAGTGCCGGG
>DATCVD010000359.1:0-2211 GCA_036567125.1 Pyrinomonadaceae bacterium
CGGCGGAGACGGGGGCCGTCCCGGCCGCCCGGACGGGCGGGGGCGTCGGCCCGGGAACCGGCAGGAACATCGGCGGCCGGGTCGACCCGGCGGGCTCAGGCGACGAAGCGGTTGATTACTCGCGCCCGTTCAGACCTCAAGAGGTGACGCGCAGGGCGCAGGTCATCGCCAAGCCCGAACCCGCTTACACCGCGGCCGCGCGCAAGTTCCACGTGCAGGGCACGGTGAGCGTCAGGGCCGTCCTCAACGCCTCGGGCGAGGTCGAGCGCGTCATCCCCATCACGGGGCTGCCGCACGGGCTGACGCAGGTGGCCGTCGAGGCGGCGCGCAAGATCAAGTTCGTGCCGGCCGTGAAGGACGGGCGCAATGTTTCGCAGTGGGTGACGATCCAGTACAACTTCAACATCTACTGAGCGCGTTCCAGACGATGAACACGGAAGAGACGGCGGCGGGCGGCGCGAGAGACGGGGGCGGCGAGAGGCCCGTCGTCGCCGTCATCATGGGCAGCAAGTCCGACTGGGAGACGATGCGCCACGCCTCGGAGGTGCTCGCGCGCTTTCAAGTGGCGCACGAGTCGCGCGTCGTCTCCGCCCACCGCACGCCCGGCTGGATGGCCGACTTCGCGGCGACGGCCGAGGCGCGCGGCTTGAAAGTCATCATCGCCGGCGCGGGCGGCGCGGCCCACCTGCCCGGCATGGTCGCGGCGCAGACGACCGTGCCGGTCTTCGGCGTCCCCGTCGAGAGCCGCGCGCTCAAAGGTCTCGACTCCCTGCTCTCCATCGTGCAGATGCCGGCCGGCGTCCCCGTCGGCACGCTCGCCATCGGGGCGGCCGGCGCGACCAACGCCGCGCTGCTCGCCGTCGCCGTCCTGGCCTGCGGGGACGAACGCTTGCGCGAGCGCCTCCGGCAGTTCCGCCAAGAGCAGGAGCGGCAGGTGCGCGAGGCCAGACTCGACGAGTAGGGCCGAGCGGCCGCCCGCCCCTTCATTGATTCACTTAACCGTTGGCCCTCCTGACCCGATGAAAAACGGAGCGACGGATCGACGACCCGACGAATCAATGAGCCGACCCGACTCGTCACTCATCACCCATCACTCGTCACTCTCGCCCGTGCTCCCCGGCGCGACTCTCGGCGTGTTGGGGAGCGGGCAGCTCGGCCGCATGTTCGCGCTCGCCGCCCGAAGGATGGGCTACCGCGTGCGCACCTACTCGCCCGACCGCGACACGCCGACCGGTCAGGTCGCGGACTCCGAGACGGTCGCCCCCTACGAAGACTTGGACGCCGCGCGCGAGTTCGCCCGCGCGGTCGATGTCGTCACCTTCGAGTTCGAGAACGTGCCGGCCGAGACGGCCGAGGCCGTCGCAGCCGTCGTCCCCGTGCGCCCCGCGGGCAGCGTGCTCCACACGACGCAGAACCGCCTGCGCGAAAAAACTTTCCTCTCGCGGCGCGGCTTCCCCGTCACCGCGTTCCGCCGCGTGACGACGCTCGCCGAGCTGAACGAGGGCTTGAATGAGACGGGCTACCCCGCGATCCTGAAGACCGCCGGCTTCGGCTACGACGGCAAGGGCCAGCGGCGCATCGACTCGGCCGAGGAAGCCGAGGCGGCGTTCGACTCGCTCGCCGGGAGCGAGGGCATCCTCGAAGCCTTCGTCCGCTTCGAGCGCGAGCTGTCGGTCGTCGCCGCGCGCTCGGCCGGCGGGAGCACCGTCAACTTCGGCGTCGTCGAGAACACGCACGAGCGCCACATCCTCGACTACACGGTCGCGCCCGCGGTCGTCTCGCCGCGGGTCGCGCGGGAGGCGGCGGAGATCGCCGGGAGCCTGCTCGCGGAGTTGGGGGTCGTCGGCGTCCTCTGCGTCGAGCTGTTCCTGACGCCGGACGAGCGGCTGTTCGTCAACGAGCTGGCCCCGCGGCCGCACAACTCCGGCCACTTCACCATCGACGCCTGCCGCGCCAGCCAGTTCGAGCAGCAGGTGCGGACGAGTTGCAACCTCCCGCTCGGCTCGACCGAACAACTGCGGCCGGCCGCGATGGTCAACCTGCTCGGCGACCTCTGGCACGAGGGCGAGCCGGACTGGGCGGCCGCGCTCAAAGATTCGCGCGTCACGCTCCACCTCTACGGCAAGCGGCGCGCGCGCACCGGGCGCAAGATGGGCCACCTCACCGCGCTCGCCGCCACGACCGACGAGGCACTGCGCGCCGCGCTCGCCG
>DATCVD010000360.1:0-8174 GCA_036567125.1 Pyrinomonadaceae bacterium
GGGCGCGCGCCGCCGCAGCGCCTCGCGCACGAGATCGGCGCGGGCGAGCGCGGCGGTGATGATCCGGCAGACCTTCTCGACCTCATCGGGGCCGACGGCCGTGCCCGTCGGGAGCGCGAGGACGCGGCCCGAGAGCCTTTCGGTTTCGGGCAGCAGGAGTCCGGCGTGCGGGAAGTAGGAGCGGTACGGCTCGGCGCGGTGGCAGCCGGGGTAGAAGTAGCGGCGCGCGAGGACGTTCTCGGCCCAGAGCGCCTGCTGCAACTCGTCGCGGCTGAGGCCGGCCCCCGCCTCGTCGATCTCCAGGATGACGTACTGGTAGTTGCACCGCTCGCGCTCGTCGTAGGCGAGGAAGCGGACGCCGGGCAGGCCGTCGAGCGCGCGCCGGTACTGGTCGTGGTTGCGGCGGTTGGTGGCGACGAAATCGTCGAGGCTTTCGAGGTTGGTCAGCCCCATCGCGGCCGACATCTCGTTCATCTTCCCGTTGGTGCCGACGTAGTCCACCTGATCGTACTGCGTGAAGCCGAAGTTCTTCATCAGGCGCATCCGCCGGGCCAGCTCGTCGTCGTCGGTCGTGACGGCCCCGCCTTCGAGCGAGTTGATGAACTTGGTGGCGTGGAAGCTGAAGACCTCGGCGTCGCCGAAGCCGCCGATCATCCGCCCGCGGTAGGAGCAGCCGAGGGCGTGCGCGGAGTCGAACAGGAGCCGGAGGTTGCGGCGGCGGGCGATGTCGGACAGGGCGTCGACGTCGCAGGTGCGGCCCCACAGGTGGACGCCGACGATGCCGGTCGTGCGCGGCGTGATCATCCGCTCGACCTGCGCCGGGTCGAGGGTGTGGTTCTCGGGGTCGATGTCGCAGAAGACGGGCGTGATCTCCTGCCACTGGAGGGCGTGGGCCGTCGCGACGAAGGTGAACGACGGGACGATGACCTCGCCCCGCATCCCCAGCGCGCGGATCGCTATTTCCAGCGCCACCGTGGCGTTGCACATCGCGACGCAGTGTTTGACGCCGGCCAGCTCGGCCACGCGCGCCTCGAACTCCTGCACGTAGCGCCCGCCGTTGGTCAGCCAGCGGCGGTCGAGGATGTCGCCGACGCGCCGCTCGAAGGCCCGCCGGTCTCCGATGTTCGGCCGCCCGACGTGCAGGGTCTCGGCGAAGGCCGGCTCCCCGCCTAACACCGCCAGCTCGCCGGCCGGCTCCGGATCACGCTCTGCTGTCAACATGCGCTTGCCCCCGCCCCCTTCAAGGCTTCACCACGTAGGCCGTCGGCATCCACCCGAACGGGAACGTCCGCATCTTGGCGTCCGGCATGAACTCCTTGATGGCGCGCGTCTCGCCGGGGGCGACCTCGTGGTTGAACTGGTCGAAGATCATGATCCCGCCGCTCGTCAGGCGGGGCCAGAAGTGTTCGAGTGTGGACTTGACGACGTCGTAGATGCCGCAGTCGGCGAAGACGAGCTTGAACTGGAGGTGCGAGTGCTCGGTGAAGAACCGGCCCAAGTCTTTCGTCACGTCGAGGTTGTGGACGTGGACGACGTTGTCGAGCCGCTGCGCGCGGATGAGCCGCATCACGCGGTCGTAGTCTTCGCTGCACTCGCCCTCGGAGACGAACTTCTCCTCGCCGGTGATCTTGGCCCCCTGGAACCAGTCGAACCCGTGGACGAGCGTGAGCGACTGCGGCTCGAAGAGCGCGGCCAGCTTGGCGAAGAACAGGCTGCCGGCCCCCTTGAAGACCCCGATCTCCGCGATGTGCCCGGCGACGCCGAGCGTCATCTTGTACGCCTCGTAGAGCGAGAGGTAGCGGGAGATGGTCATCGGGCCGGCGAAGGCCGGGAAGTAGTGTATGTAGTCGGTCGCGTCGAAGCCCAGAGACAGCATCTCCTGCAAGCCCTCGTAATACTCCGGCTTGCGGGCCGCGAATTTCTCCAACTCGAAGTTGCCCCCGAATTCCCTCATCTTCTACCTCGCTTTTAAGTGTCCGCCCTTTGAAATTTCAAAACTCAAGTCTGAACTTCCCGGGTCTGGGAGAGGAACTCCCGGTCGAGGAGTTCGTAGTTTTTATGGTCGTACCACACGCCGCCCTTCTGGAACTCTTCGAGCTGCTCGCCGACGTACCTGAAGCCCAGCCGCTTGATGAGCCGCTCGGACGCCCCGTTGACGGTGAAGTGGCTGACGCAAATTTTGTGCAGGCCCAACTCCTCGAAGCCGAACCGCATGACGCGGCGCACCGCCTCCGTCATGATCCCCCGCCCTTGGTGGCGGCGGCCCAGCCAGTAGGCCAGCTCCGCCTTGTTGAACGTCAGGGCGCGGTGGCTCCGCACGAGGGCGATGAGGCTGACGATGCCGCAGAACTCGCCGTCCTGATAGACGGCCCACGTCATGCCGCGCCCCTGCTCGCGGCGCGCCACCTCGCCCCGCAGGAATTCCTCGGTCTGCGCCTTGTCCGTGTGCGCCTCCCAAGCCATGTGCTTCGAGATTTCCGGGTCTGAGATGTCGGGCCAGAGCACGTCAACGTCGCCCGGCTCCAAGGGCCTCAGGATGAGGCGCTCGGTCGTGAGCGTCGTCGCGAGAGCCGCGGCCTGTCCGTCCTTCGTCATCCTTCACTCCTCCGCCGACGTGGCGTAGCCGAACCCGCCCGCGCCGAAGCCGTTGCCGTTATAGAACATCAACGCGCGGCCGCCGCTCTCGACGACCGCCGGGTAGGCGACCATCCGCGAATCCCAGCCGGCTTCCGACGGGGCGACGACCGGGCCGTCGTCGTCCCTGCGCCAGCGCGCGAGGTCTGCGGAGCGGGCGTAGCCGATGCGGTAGGCGTCCTCGCCGTCGCGGAAACTGTGGCTGCCGCGGTAGCAGAACCACATGTGGTAGCCGCCCGCCGCCGCCGCGACGACGTAGGGGCGGGTCAGCGCCTCGTACTGCGTCCGCTGCTCGACGGCGGCGTCGCCCCCCGCGGCCGCCCACACGACGCCGTCGCCGGAGCGCGCGTGCTTGATGTCGTACGTGTGTTCGTACTTGTCACCGATCTTCAGCCAGCCCGTCCCGGAGCAGTACCACATGTGCCAAGCGCCGCCCGCCTTGAGCACGCAGGGCGAGGTCGCGGAGTAGGGATCGTGCAGGCCCTTGCCGAGGACGGGGCCTTCGCTGACCTTCCTGAAGGTCTCGCCGCCGTCGTCGCTGACGGCCAGCCCCGTCGAGTTAGTGTAGGGGACGGAGGTGCCGCGCGACCAACCGCTGTAATACAGCAAGACCTTCGCGCCGTCCCTGACCGCGCAGCTCGGCATGATGCCGTGCTCGTCGAACGTCCCCGGCTTGCCGAGTTCGAGGACGGGCGAGTGGTTGAGGCGGAGCACCCGGCGCGGGTCGTCGGCGTCAACGTCCAGGAAGGTCGTCAGGCTGAGGCCCGGCTCCGGGCGCGACGAGAAGTAGACCCGGATGAACCCGTCGCCGGCGAGCGGGGTCGGCACCTGCGCGTGCGACTTCATCCACCCGCCCTCGCCGCCCGGCGAAAAAATCAGCCCCCGCTTCTGCCACTTCATCCGCGCCACCGCTCCACCCCGCCGCCGTCCCGCACCCGCCGCCGGCCCCTACGACTGCCCGCCGCCGCCGAGGTCGCTGAGCGCCGCCCGCCGCACCACCTCGTCGAGCCAGTCGTGCATGCTGACGCCGAGCTTCTCGCGCGCCTGCTCGGCCAGCCGCTTCGTCTCCGGCGTCACGCCTTCGAGCTGCCCGAGGTAGCGCGTGCGGTAAGTCCCGCCCCGCGGGCCGGGAATCTCGAAGTCGAAGTCGCCGGTCGGCTCGCCCTCCCCGACCGTGAACTCGATCAGGTAGAAGACCCCGCCGATGACCCAGCGGAGGCAGACCTCGCGCGCCTCGACCGGCATCTCCGCGAGCGGCACGTTCGCCAGAAACTGCTTGTTGGTCGTCACGAGGATTTTGGCGAACTCCGTCTCGCGCAGCCACGGCGGGATGCTCTCGTCGCCGACGACGACCTTCGCCCCGACCTTGCCGACGCGCGCCATCTCGGCCAAGCTCCGCCTGATGTCGGAGAACTCGCCGAGGCCGCCGAAGCTGTAGACGGCGTCGAAGTAGTTGTCGGGGTAGGGCAGGTAGCAGGCGTTCGAGACGCAGTAGGAGACGGGGACGGGGACTCCGGCGAGCCGCTCGCGGCACCTGTCGAGCATCCCCGACGCGATGTCTTGGAGACACAGTCGGCCTTCGGGGCCGAGCCGCCGCGCGATGATCTCGGAGTCGCGGCCCGTCCCGCACGACACCTCCAAGACCCGGTGCGCGGGGCGCAGATCGAGCGCGTCGATGAACTTGTTGCGCGTCTCGTGCTCGTCCTCGCCGTGCGTCTTGAAGGTCAGGTGCAGGTACTTGTCGTAGGCTTCGGCGCGCCCGTCGTAGAACGAGCGGGCCTGCTCGTCCTGCGCCGAGAGGTCGGGCGGGAAGGTCAGGTCGGGCATCCCGCGCCTGATCCGGTACTCGCGCCCGTCCGCCGACGCCAGCGTGCCGGACTCGACCTCGCCGCCCGCCGCCTCCTCCCCGACGCTTTTTAGCGCCAGCGGCTTCCGCGTCTCCGGGCAGACGTACAGGTTCACTTCTTCTCGTCTCATCGGTTCAAATCCCTCCGGGGCGGGCTCTTAGAGCCTCACTTCATCTTGGTCAGCCGCAGGAAGGCGTCGGCGTCGAGCCGGAACTTCGGCGTGTCGGCCGTGACGAAGACGCTCTTCGGCGGGGCGCTCTTCGTGACGAGCGAGCCGGCCCCGACGAAGCTCCCCGCGCCGATGGTGACCTCGTGGCCGATGGTCGCGTTGACGCCGAGGAAGCAGTACGGCTCGACGACCGTGCTCCCCGAGATCAGGACGCCGCCGGCGACGTAGCAGTGGTCGCCGACCGTCGCGTGGTGGCCGACGTGGTTGCCGCTCCACAGGAACACGTTGTTGCCGACGCGCGAGCAGGGCTGGATGGTGACGAACTCAAGCACGAAGCAGTTGTCGCCCACCTCCACGTTGCCGACGTTCGAGGCGCGCGAGCTGACGTAGCTCACCAGCTCGTACCCCTTGGCCTTCGCCTCCTCGTACTTGCGCGCGCGCAGGCGGTTCAAGTCCTGATACCCGACGGCGACGAACACGCGGAACTCGCCGGGCGGGTGGCTCTCCGCCAAGCCCTCGAACGGGACGACGGGCAGGCCGAGCTTGCGCCCCGCGCCGACGTGCGCGGCGTCCACCGTGAAGGCGACCACCTCGTGCGGGCTGTCGTTGGTCAGGTAGAAGTACGCCTCGTCGGCGATCTTCCCGGCCCCGAAGATGACTACTTTACTCATGCCTTGCTGTCGCCACCTCACTCGCGCTCCGAAACTTCCGCCGCAACGCCCCCGCCTAACGCTTCGGCCCGAAGTACTTCTCGGAGAGCGCGCGGCGGTCTACCTTGCCGTTCGGGTTCTTGGGGAGCGCGCCCTCGCGGTGGAAGGCCGACGGGATCATGTAGGCGGGGATGAGGCGCGAGAGGTCGCGCCGCAGCCGCTCGTCGCTCGTCTCCCCGCGCGCCGCGACGACGGCGACGATGCGGCTCAGCCCGTTCACGTTCGCGTGCAGCGCGGCGGCCTCCGCGACGTAGTCGAGGCAGTGGAGCGCGGCCTCGATCTCTTCCAGCTCGACGCGGTAGCCCATGTGCTTGATCTGGTTGTCGCGCCGGCCCGCGATGTGGAGCTTGCCGTCCGCGGGGTCGAGGCGGGCCATGTCGCCCGTCCGGTACATGATCTCGCGGAAGCGCCCGTTCGCCGGGTTCTGCACGAAGCTGGCGGCCGTCCGCTCCGGGTCGTTGTAGTAGCCCTTGCCGACGTTCGGGCCGAGCAGGCACAACTCGCCCGTCTCGCCCGCCGCGACGGGGCGGCCGTCCTCGCCGACGATCAGGTAGGCGAAGTTGTCGGCGATCCGGCCGAGGGGCGGCAGGCCCTGCAAGTCGCGGAAGTCCTCCTCCGTCACCCGGTAGCTCGAACAGATGCAGGTGCACTCGGTCGGCCCGTAGACGTTGAAGAACTCGGCCCCGCCGCGGTAGGCGTCGAAGAGCTGCTTGAGCTTGGCCTTCGGGTAGCCCTCGCCGCCGAAGACGAAGCGGCGGATGCTGCCGAGGTTGCGGCCGTCGGTCGCGCGCATGGTCTGGAGGAAGATGAGGAGCGACGGGACGGAGAACCAGAGCGTGCAGCCGCCGGCGGCGACCTTCCCGACGAGCGCCTTCGGATCGCCGACCTCCGCCTTCGAGAAGGGCACGAGGCGCGCGCCGTTGAAGAGCGACGAGTAGAAGTCGAAGACCGAGTTGTCGAAGTAGAGCGGGTTGACGTTCGTCAGCCGGTCGTCGTCCGTGATCGCGTAGGTCTCGGCCGCCCACCCGACGAGGTTGAGGACGTTGGCGTGCGTCATCACCGCGCCTTTGGGGAAGCCGGTCGAGCCTGACGTGAACATCACGTAGGCCGGCGTCTCGCCCGTCACCTCGCGCGTCTGCGGCAAGTCCGAGTCGTCGAAGCGCGCGGCCTCTTTCCGAAACTCGTCCGCCCCTTTCTCGAAGACGGCGAGGCCGAGCGCGCGGGCGACTTCCGCGGCCGCGTCGAGGAATTCCCTCTCGGCCAGCAGCAGCCGCGGCGCGCAGGTCGTGAGAATCTTGCGCAGGCGCTCGGCCGGTATCGCCGGATCGAGGACGCAGTAGGCCGCGCCCAGCTTCAGGCACGCGATCATCGCGGCGAAGGTGTCGAGCGACTTCTCGCCCGTCAGGCAGACGACGTCGCCGCGCACGACGCCGCGCGCGAGGAGCAGGCGCGCGACGCGGTTCGCCGCCGCGTTCAACTCGCCGTAACCGACGACCTCGCCCGCGCCGAACCAGACGGCCGTCTCTCCCGCGCGCCGCCGCGCCACGGCCTGAAAGCGAATGCCTAGGTTGTATTCGTACATCCTGCTCCGGTCGAGCGGCTAGAGGACAAGCCCGCCGTCAAGCTCGAACACCTTCCCGTTGAAGAAGTCGTTCTCGATGACGTGCAGGATGCCGTCGGCGATCTCGTCGGGCGTGCCCAGCCGGCGCAGCGGCACGCGCTTGACCGTCTCGCGCAGCACCGCCTCGCTGATGGCCCGGCGCGTGGACTCGGTCTCGGTGAAGCCGGGGGCGACGGCCGCGACCCGGATGCCCATCAGGCTCAACTCCTTCGCCCACGTCGCGGTCAGCGCGTTGACGCCGGCCTTCGCCGCCGAGTAGGCCGACTGCCCGGCGTTGCCGGCGGCCGCGACGGAGCTGACGTTGACGACGACCCCGCGCGTGCGCGTCGAGACCATCCGCTCGACGACGCAGGCCGTCATGTAGAAGACGGAGCTGAGATCGGCGGCCAGCACGCGGTTCCACTCGGCCGCGTCGTGCCGCTCTATCCCGGCGGCCGTGATGCGCACCAGCGGCGCGCTGTAGAGGACGCCCGCGTTGTTGACCAGCACGTCGGCCGCGCCGTGCTCCTCGTGGAAGCGCGCCGTCGCCGCCGCGACCTGCTCGTAGTCCGACACGTCGCACTCGACGCAGCCCGCGACCCCGGCCGCGCCGCGCAACTCGTCAAGCCCCGCGCGGTCGAGATCGAAGACGGTCACGCGCGCGCCCTTGGCCGCGAGCTTTTCGACCGTGCGCCGGCCGAGGCCGCGCGCGCCGCCCGTCAAGATCACTTTCTTGCCGCCGAGTTCCACGCTAGGCCGCCACGCTCCTCCCCGCCAGCACGCGCTTGATCTCGCCGACGCTCTGCATCGCCACGATCTCGTCGAACGTGAGCTGCACGCCGAAGGCCGTCTCCAGCGCGACGATCAGCTCCATGTGCTTGAGCGAGTCCCACGCCTCCACGTCCTTCATCGCCAGACCGTCCGTGATCTCGGCCGCGGGCACTTGCAGCACCTCGGCGATCACCCCTTCCACTCGTCCGTCCACTTCGGTCACGTCTCCCTTCCGAACTTCGATCCGAACCTGCCCGGCCGCGGCGCTCGCTAGCGGAACTCGCCGAGGCGGTACGCGGGGAAGTACGCGGTCGCCGGCGCGCTCTTCGCCCTGACGATCTCGTCGTACCGGCCGCGGTCGAAAACGCGGCCGCAGAAATAGGCCGTGCGCGCGTCGCTCGCCCAGCCCTGTTTGAAACGTCCGAGGCCGGAGGCCGCGCCCG
>DATCVD010000361.1:0-2331 GCA_036567125.1 Pyrinomonadaceae bacterium
CCGACCCCCGCGCCGCCCTCGGCCGCGCCCACGCCGAACACCAACCCCGTCACGGCCGGCAACCTTTCGGCCGACGACGTGCGCACCGTCATCGCGCAGGCCGTCACCGCGGCCGTCGCTTTGAACCGCGCGGTCACGGTCGCCGTCACGGACAAGGAAGGGAACGTGCTCGGCGTCTTCTCGATGACGGGCGCGCCCACGCGGCTGAAGATTTTCGGCGGCACGTTCACGCAGTTGCCCAACCCCGTCACGGGCCTGCCGCCGCAGGGCCTCGAAGGCGCAGACCTCGGGCCGGCGCTGATGCCCGTCCCGCGCGCGGCCATCTCGAAGGCCGGCACGGCCGCCTTCTTCAGCACGCAGGGCAACGCCTTCACGCCGCGCACCGCCGGCTTCATCATTCAGGAGCACATCCCGCCGGGCATCAGCTTCCGGCCGGGCGGCCCGCTCTACGGCGTGCAGTACTCGCAGCTCCAGTGCTCGGACGTGAAGGTGCCGGGCCTGCCGCTCGGCCTTTCGGCCGACCCCGGCGGCTACCCGCTCTACAAGAACGGCGTCCACGCGGGCGGCGTCGGCATCGAGGGCGACGGCATCTACACCATCGACCGCGACCCGCGCGACTTCGACAAGCCCTTCGAGGAGATCGTCGCCGTCGCCGCCGCGCGCGGCTACGACACGCCGTCGGGGATTCGCGGCGACAACATCCTCGTCGACGGCCTGCGCCTGCCCTTCAGCAACGTCGAGCCGAATGATCTTCCGACGGCGGCAACCATCCCGTTCGCCAGCCTGCCCGGCGCGGTCGATCCGCTCTACCCCGTCCGCCCCGCGCAGCCGTCGGCCTTCGTGGCGACGAGCGTCGGCGGCGTCAGCGGCGCGGCCGACCAGCGCTTCTTCCCGTTTCAGGGCAGCACGTCCGGCTCGCCGCGCGCGCTGACGGCGGCCGAGGTGACGCAGATCATCGGGCAGGCCGCGCGGCAGGCCGACATCACGCGCGCCGCCATCCGCCAGCCGCTCGGCAGCCCGGCGCGCGTCTCGATCACGGTCGTGGATTCGGAGGGGCGCGTGCTCGGCATCTTCCGCACGCAGGACGCGCCGGTCTTCGGCTTCGACGTGTCGGCGCAGAAGGCGCGCACGTCGGTCTTCTTCTCGCGCGCGAACGCGGGCGGGCTGCTGCGCGGCGTCGGCCTCGGCTCCTACGTCGACCGCGCCGCCGCCGACGGCGTCCGCCTCGACGGCTCGATCGGCTTCTCGGATCGCGCCATCGGCTTCCTGCACCGGCCGTTCTACCCGGACGGCATCGACGGCGAGCCGCCCGGCCCCTTCAGCACGCCCATCGAGCGGTGGAGCGTCTTCAACGTCGGCCTCCAGCTCGATCTGATCATCGACAACCTCGTCGAGACGCTCGCCGCGCCGCCCAACGCGCCGGCCAACGTCCCGTGCACCGACATCCCGAACCTGCCGAACGGCATGCAGATCTTCGCGGGCGGCGTTTCGCTCTACAAGGACGGCGAGCTGGTCGGCGCGATCGGCATCAGCGGCGACGGCATCGATCAGGACGACATCATCGCCTCGGCCGGCGCGCAGGGCTTCGCGCCCCCGGTCGGCATCCGCTCCGATCAGTTTTTCGTGCGCGGCGTGCGCCTGCCGTTCGTGAAGTTCCCGCGCAGCCCGAACCTCTAAAGCGGGCCGGCCCGCGCGCTCGATGCGGGAGCGCGCGGGCCGTCGTCAAACTACTTTCCGTCACTTCAGCCGCCGCGAACTTACGCAGTTCGCGGCGGCTGACTCGTTTCCGGCTCGCGGCGAGACCGCTTATTCACCGAGGGCCTTGCGCGCGAGGCGCGACTGGAGCGGGTCGAAGCCGGGCGAGAGTTCGAGCGCGCGGCGCAGTTGGGCGCGGCCCGTCTCGGCGTCGCCCGCGGCCAGAGCGATCATGCCGGCGTGGTAGAGGAGGCGCGCGTCGCGCGTCCCCAGCCGCAGGGCCTCTTTGATCTTCTCGCGCGCCTCGTCGTGGCGGCCAGTTTTCGAAGCGGCCCAAGCGAGCGCGTCGGCCGTGTAGATGTCCCGGCGCTTGTCGTACTCGCGGCGCGCGCGCTCGTAGGCGTCGTCGAGCTTCACGTCGTGATCGGCGTAGAAGAGGGCGAGCGTGCGGTTGTCGTGGTCGCTCTCGCGGCCGGCCCGCTCGGCCTGCTCGTACTGCGCGGCGGCGTCTTGGTCGCGGCCCGCGAGCTTGTAGAGATCGCCGAGCGGCGCGGTGAACTCCGGGTGCGGCGCGACGCGGACGATCTGCTCGTAGAGTTTGGTGGCCTCGCCCAAGTCGCCGCGCGCGGCGCGCGC
>DATCVD010000362.1:0-17300 GCA_036567125.1 Pyrinomonadaceae bacterium
CTCGCCGAAGGCGAGCTGACTGATCAGCGATTTCGCCGCGTCCCGGAGGTTCAGCCCGCAGGAGCGGCAGTAGTTCTGCTTCTTATTATTCCTCGCTCCGCAGTTGGGGCAGAACATGCTTATCCCCCGATCGTTTTAAGTTCCAGACCCGCCCGGCGGCGGAAACGTCGAACGCCCGCCATCGCCCGCCGCGCATTCAACTTAGGTGCGGCCGAGTTCTCAATAACATCCGACGTGAATCGCGGTCGGGTGCATGCCGTTGTTAGACGCGGGATTTAGAACTCAATTCAACTCGCCTATACCTATTTGCCCCCTGAGCCACGTCGCACGGTCGCGCTTCGCCTCGTCGTTCAGAGCGTGGCCCGCGTCATAAAATTTGACGAATTTTGGGTCGCTTGCTTTTTCTGAATACGACTTTGCCTTTTCTTCAGTTGGATAGCCGTCCGACCTGCCGAACTGAAAAAATAATGCCGCCGGCGCGACATGGCCGATGTAATTTATCGGGTCGACGTCAGACATAGTGTTGAAATAATTTTCCTGCTGTTCTTTCGTCAGCGAATCCCTAGTCTTAACAATCGCCGGGAGCGTGCTGGTTCGTAAAAACTCCGTCAAACTCGGCGCGCCTGCCATGAGCACGTAGGCTTTGACGCGCCTCTCTACACCGGCCAGAACCGCGCCCGCGTGCGCGCCGTAGCTGTGACCGACAAAACCGATGCGCTTCGGGTCGACATCGGAGCGCGACACGAGCAAATCCACGCCGCGCCGCAAATCAACAACCGTCTGAACGTAGATGCCGCGGTCGGCTTCGGGTGCAGTCACGGTCGGGTCAAAGTCCCGTCTCGATTCTCCGGCGCGCGAAAACGGCGCGTCAATCAGCAATGCCACCGCGCCCCCTTTCGCTAACGACAAGGCTTCGTCCAGAAAATTTTTCCGGCTACCGGGACGCGAGTGCATAAAAATAATGCCCGGAAGCCTCCGCCTCCTGCCGGAAGGCGCGACGAGATAAGCCGTTACTCTGCCACCCCTCGGACTTTGGTAAGAGATGTCGTGGATGCGAAGGCCGTCTCTGTCTTCGACTCCGACCTCTTTTACGTCAAGCGGCAGACTCCGGTCGTACTCGAAATTCCGCCGCAACTCGCGGATCGATTTAGCCTGAGCGAACGCGACCCCGCTCGTCGAGATGACTAATAACAGTGCGATTAATAAATTCCTCACACCACCCCTCGGACGCGGCGACTCTCAACCTGTCCGACGCGCCGCAATCTGAAAGCGTCCGACTTATATTATACGCCCTGAAAGGCGTGCCGGCGGGGCGGCGTACTTGCCCGTCGTCCGAAGGCGTTGACACGCGACGCAGCCGGCGTTAGGCTCGTGCCAATTCTCGCAGGGCAGTACCTCCTCACCGACTCCGAAAGGCCGACATTAAAGAAAGGGGGCTTTAACCCCCGTCGTGTCGCGCCTCATCAGGCTAGACCCACTCGGAGATGACGAGCGCCGCCAGTGGCCGCGCTACCTCGTGCCGGCCGAAGAGCCCATCGTCGCCGGCGTCGCGCTCACGGATTCGGATGGCCGCCCGCGGACGCTCACCGGGCGGGTGAGGGACGTCAGCGAGGCGGGGCTGTTGCTGTCGCTCCCGACCGACGAGAGCTGCGCCGAGTTCAGCGAGCGGGGCCGCACCTTGGCCGTCGTCCTCACGCTCCCCTCAGGTGTGATCACGCTGCGCGCGAGGGTCGCCCACTGCACCGCGCCGGACGGGCGGCCGGGCGGGGGCGGCTACGTTGTCGGCGTCTCCATCATCGAGATACGTGAGGGGGATCAAGACAGGCTCGTCGAGTACATCGGCGAGCGGAGCTAAGGCGGCGGGCCGGCTCGCGAATAGCCGCCCCGCTGGTAGAGTCCGCGCCGCACTCTTTCCCCCGAAGGAAAGTTTGCGAGAAGTGGCCGTCGGCGCAGCGAGGGCGCGGCTGCGACCCTTTTCCCTCCTGCGAATCCCTGACAATGATAGAAGGCGCGCACGGCCCGAGCGGCGTACATCGCCGGCTGCGCCGTCGGGCGGGCCGAAGTCCGCGCGCGAGGCGAGCGGGCACTTCACGACCGGCCGCGGGAGTATTGCCGGCGTCCTGTCGGGGACTGCGTGACAAGATTCATTCGGCCCTCAACGCGACGGTCGGATCGACCTTCGTCGCCCTGAGCGCCGGGACGAGGCACGCGGCGAGCGCCACGGCCAGAAGCAGCAGCGCCACGCCGGCAAACGTCGAGGGGTCGGCGGCCGACACGCCGTAGAGCAGGCCCGACATCAGACGCGTCAGCGCGAGCGCCCCGACGAGTCCGAGCGCGACCCCGGCGACGACGAGCGCCATGCCCTGCGCGACGACGAGCCGCAGCACGTCGGCCGGCCGAGCGCCGAGCGCGACGCGGATGCCGATCTCGCGGGTGCGCTGCGTCACGGAGCTTGAGATCACCCCGTACACGCCCATCGCCGCCAGCGCCATCGCCGCGCCCGCGAACATCATGAGGAGCAACGCGCTGAAACGCCGCCGGCCTAAGGAGTCGGAGACGTACTGCTCCATCATCTTAACGTTCGCCAGCGGCACGTTCTTGTCCGCGGCCGACAGCTCGGCGCGGATGCCGGCCACTATCGCCGTCGGGTCGCCGGAGGCGCGAACCGTTAGCGACATGTGGTGATAGGGGTCGTCCAGATAAGAGACGTAAATCTCCGGGAAGGGTTCGATGCTGGGCGACACGTACCTCAGGTCGGCGACCACGCCGACGACCTCCCGCGGGCGCGGGCGGGCCTCGTCGAGTGTGATCTGCTTCCCGATAGGATCTTCGCCGGGAAAATATTGGCGGGCTAGGGCCTCGTTAATTAGAACGACTCCCGGCGCGCCGGCGGTATCGTGCTCGGTCAGCCCCCGACCTTTGAGCAGCTGGATGCCCATGACGTTCAGGTACTGTGAGCTTATCCGGTGGCGCATCGCGCCGAACTTGACGCCCGCCTGCGCGGGCTGCCCGCCTCCGACGGTGAACTGAGTCCCGTGCTCCTCCCCGCTGAGCGGCACGCTCTGCGACACGGCGGCCGCGGCGACGCCCGGCAGCGCCTCGACGCGGGTTACGAGCTGGCGGAAAAATTCCATCCGGCGCTCCGGCGAGTTGTAGCTGCCCCAAGGCAGCGAGATGTCCGCCGCGATGACCTTCTCCGGATCGAAGCCGAGATCGACTTCGGACAGGCGGACGAAACTCTTGACGAGCAGCCCCGCGCCGACGAGCAGCACGAGCGAGAGCGCCACCTCCGTCACCACCAGTGCTCTCCGCATCAGGCTTTGGCGGGTGCCCGCGGTCGATTTTGTTCCCTCCTTGAGGCCGTCACTCAAATCCACTTTCGACGCTTGCAGCGCGGGCACGAGTCCGAACGCCAGCCCCGTCAGCGTCGAGATCAGTAGGGTGAAGCCCAGCACGCGCGGGTCTAAGCCGGCCTGATCGACGCGGGGTATGTCGGCCGGGCTGAGCGAGGTCAGCAGACCCACGCCCCACTTCGCGAAGAGTAGCCCCAAGAGGCCGCCCGCCAGCGACAGCAGGAGGCTCTCGGTGAGCAGTTGCCGCGCGAGCCGCAGCCGGCCGGCCCCGAGCGCCGCCCTGACGGCCATCTCCCTGCGTCGTGCCGCCGCCCGCCCGAGCAGCAGGTTCGCCACGTTGGCGCACGCGATCAGGAGGGTGAAGCCGACGGCCCCTAATAGAACCAGCAGGGCGGTGCGAGAGCCGCCGGTGATCCACTGCGCCAGCGGGAACACGGTCGCGCTGCGGCCGGCGTTCTCGTCCGGGTATTGTTCGGCCAGCCTCCCGCCGAGCGCCCTCATCTCCGAGCGCGCCGCCTCGACCGTCACTCCGGGCCGGAGCCGCGCGATCACGGTCAGATACCGGGCGCGCCTGTTCACACGCTGCTGCTCGCTGAAGCTCAAAGGGGTGTAGAGATCATAACGCTTCGGCGAGATGATGAAATCCCGCGGCATGACGCCGACGACCGTCGTCTCCTCGCCGTTAACCCTGATGCTCCTCCCGACGACTCGCGGATCGGCGCCGAAGCGGCGCTGCCACAGGCCGTAGCTTAAGAGAGTCACGCGCCCCCGCCCCGGCATCCCCTCTTCCGGCAGAAAGCTGCGCCCGTGAATGGCCGCCGCGCCGAGCGTCTGAAACAGGCTCGGCGTGGCCCGCGCGGCCGAGACCCGTTCCGGGTATGAGGCGTCCTCGGAGATGTTGGTGAAGTCCTCCGTGTAAGCGCCCAACTCCTCGAAGGCCCGGCTCTGTTCCCGCCAGTCGAGGTAGTTAGCCGGCGAGACGATGATGCGAGAGAGTTCCGAGCGGGCCGACGACTCCCACACCGTGACGAGCCGATCCGGCTCGCCGTAGGGCAGGGGGCTCAAGACCACGGCGTTGACGACCGAGAAGATCGCGCTGTTGGCCCCGATCCCCAGCGCGAGCGTGAGCACCGCCACGGCCGTGAAGCCCGGATTCTTCCGCAGCGTCCGCAAGCCGTAGCGCAGGTCTTGAATCAACGTTTCGATCGTCGTGAGCACCCACATATCTTTATTCGCCTCCCGAAGTGAGGTTGCAGTTGCCGGAACCGACGCCTGAGGCCGGGCACCGCCCGCGCCCCGTTCGCGACGTGCGTGAGAGACTTCGTGGCGGGGCGTCGGGCGCAGGCACTTGTTAGAGGGCGCGGTCGCTGTGACGAACTACTTAGCCAGCGCCTGTCGCACCGCGGAGAGCACGCGCTCCGCCGACGGGAACCTCAGCCACCCCTTCTTCGCCACCAGCCGCTCGCCGACCCAGACGGTGAATTCCCCCCGGTCGCCTTCCACCAACTCCGGCTCCGCGCCCAGCTCACGCTTGATCAAGTCCGCCACACGGGCGGCCCTCGGCTGATACGACGCTCAAACCTTGCAGTAACGTATGCGTACTTGCTCCACGAGAGTGACCCTCCGGTCTCTGTTAATTACTCAGGCCCGCCGGTGATTCTACTCCGAGGGCAGGGATGTTGAAACCGCTTCACGCCCTTCGGGCGAAGCCGTCTAACGCCCGGCGTCGCACGCCGCGCGGGGCCGGGAAGGAAATTGAAATCTAGTGCCACCCCTCCGAGACGCGGGCTGACGGGGGCAGGCGGTTCCTCTCGCACCTAGCCGTGGCGGGCCGAGTCTCGGCCTCGACGCGGAACCGAGCGCGGGCGCGTCGGGCGCGGGTTTAAGGGGAGAGGTTCTCTGCGCTCCGCGGGCGCGGCAGCAGGCGGGAGGCGGGCTTGAGGAGGCGCATCTTAAGTCGCCCGTAGCGGCTGACCCAGCGCCAAGCCCTTGAGTTCAGAATGTTATTAAGCTGCGCGGCGGTCTGGTGCAGCGCGTGCTCTTTAGCCCGAAGCTCATTCTCGTAATGAAGCGGCGCTCTGAGCCGCTGCCCGAGTTGGCGAAAAAACTCGCGCGCGAGCGCGGCCTCTTCGGCCGGCGCTTCGACGAGCCGGCGCAAGCCTTCGGCGACCTCCGGGCCGGTGGCGACGACGCCCAAGCCGTGCTCGTGCACGAACTCGAAGTGCGGGTAGAGGGGCTTGAGTTCCTCCCAGAGCCGCCAGACGCCGAACCCGCGTATCCGGACGTTGGTGTCGTGCAGCAGCACGACGCCCCGCGCGCTCATCTTGGGCAGCCAACTCTCGAAATCGTGTTTGACCGTCTCGTAAGAGTGGAACCCGTCGATGTGCAGCAAATCAATCGTGCCGTCCGCGAAGCCGGGGCGGGCCTCGTCGAAGGTGCTTTGCACCAGACGGGAAAAGCCCCCGTAGAGCGGGTCGTGGTGTTGCCTGAGGTCGGCGAGCACTTCCGGCCCGTAGTGGCCCGACATCTCGTCCCCCTGCCATGTATCGACCGCGTGGCAGCGCGTCTCCAAGTCCAGCTCCTGAACCGCCTGACAGAAGGCGCAGTAGGAGACCCCGGTGTGCGTGCCCAACTCGACGAAGAGTCGCGGCCGCAAAACGTCAACCAGAAACATGGCGAAGGGGACGTGCCCGGCCCAGAAGCTCGAAGCGTGCAGCCGCTTGGGGTAGCTGAGCGTGACGGGATGATCGAGAGGGTTGATGTCGGGCATAAAAGCTTTACGCGGCCGCGCGGGCCTTACGATAACACACGTCGCGGCGCGGCCCGGAGCGCCTTTCTTGACGCTCGGTCGGACGCCCCCGTAGACTCACAAGCCTGCGGCCGCCGGCACGGCCGGGATTCATTCCAAGCGAGGTTGATTGCGACTCGGCCGCGGCCGCGCGGCCCGCAGGGCCGGGACGTGCCGCGCCCGAGGTGCCCGCCCTTTTCTGACGCGGGGTCTAGCGAGCATGCCCATGCGAGAAGAGGTCGGCCTGTTTACGTCCGCCCCGGAGGGGCCGTCGGCCCCCCGGCCGGGCGGCGACCGGGCGGCCCCGGCCGCGTCCGACGACCCCTTAATCAGAATCAGGGCTTCTGATTCGGGGGGGCTGATCGATCCCGGCGAACTCTGGGCGCACCGCGAGCTGTGCTACCTCCTGATCTGGCGCGACCTCAAGGTGCGCTACAAGCAGACCGTGCTCGGCCCGGCTTGGGTCGTCTTGCAGCCCGCCGCGATGACGCTCGTCTTCACGGTCTTTCTCGGAATGCTGGGGCGCATTCCTTCGGACGGGGTTCCCTACGCCCCCTTCGCTTACGCCGGGCTGTTGCTCTGGACGCTGCTGAGTAACGCCGTTTCGAGCAGCGCCCACAGCCTCGTCGGCAGCGCGCCCCTGATCACCAAGATATACTTCCCGCGCCTGCTCGTCCCGCTGGCGACGGTCGCGGTGCGGCTGGTAGATTTCGCCGTCGCGTCCGTGCTCCTCCTCGTGCTGCTGCTCGCCTACGGCATCGCCCCGACTTGGGGACTGTTAGTCTTCCCCGCCTTGGTTCTGGAGTTGGCGCTGCTCGCGCTGGCCCTCGGCTTGTGGTCGGCGGCGCTCAACGTCAAGTACCGCGACGTGGGGACGCTGCTGCCCGTCGCGCTGCAATTCTGGATGTTCGCCTCGCCGGTGGTGTACCCCGCGAGCCTCGTGCCCGAAAAGTGGCGCTGGCTCTACGCGCTCAACCCGCTGGTGGGCATCATCGAAGGCGCGCGCGCTTCGCTGTTCGGCCGGGCCTTCGATTGGGGCAGCATCGCCGCCTCGGTCGTCGTTACTCTGCTGCTGACCGCCTGCGCGGCCTACTCGTTCCGGCGGGCGGAGGAAAGCTTCGCCGACTTCATTTAGGGCCGGTCTAAACTCAGTTCGATGACGAGGCCGATCATCAAAGTCGAGGGGTTGAGCAAGCTCTACCATCCGGGCGCGCGGCCGGGCCTTCGACCGTCGCTGGGCGAAGCGTTGGCCGGCGCGCTCAGGTCGCCGCTCGCGGCTGCGCGCGCGCGACGTGCGGAGCGCCGGGACGGGCCGCTGTGGGCGCTCAAAGATGTCAGCTTCGAGGTCGGGCCGGGCGAGACGGTCGGCATCATCGGGCACAACGGCGCGGGGAAGTCCACGCTCCTCAAGGTGCTCGCGCGCGTCACCAGACCGACGAGCGGCGGCGCTGACCTCCACGGGCGCGTCGGCGGGCTGCTCGAACTCGGCACGGGCTTTCACCCGGAGCTGACCGGGCGCGAGAACATCTACCTGAACGGCGCGCTGCTCGGCATGCGGCGGCGCGAGATCGCGCGCAAGTTCGACGAGATAGTGGCCTTCGCCGAGACCGAGCGCTTCCTCGACACGCCCGTCAAACATTACTCGTCGGGGATGTACCTGCGCTTGGCCTTCGCCGTCGCCGCGCACCTCGAAACCGAGATTCTGCTGCTCGACGAAGTGCTGGCCGTGGGCGACGCGGCTTTCCAGCGAAAGTGTCTGGGCAAGATGCGGGAGGCGAGCGCGCGGGGCCGCACCGTGCTCTTCGTCAGCCACAACATGGCCGCCGTCCAGCAGATGTGCGGGCGCGTGCTGCTCATTCAGGGGGGCGAACTCCGCGAAGAGGGCGAGGCCGGCGCGGTCGTCGCCCGCTATCTCGACCGGGCCGCGCAGGGCGAGGGCGGGGATTTCGATCTGTCGAATAACCCGTCCCGCCTGCCCGGATGCACGCCCGTCATCGAGCGCGTCAGGCTCCTCGCCGGCGGAAGCGAGGCGACGACCCGCTTCCGGCCGGATGACGTGGTGACGGTCGAGCTCTTCGTCAATCCGGCGGCCCCGATCAGCGGGCCGCGGCTGGCGCTCTCCATCGAAGATCACATGGGCCGGCGCATCACCACCGCCGCCTCCTATTTTCAGCCCGACCCTTTGGCCGACATCGACGCGCCGGGCCGCTTCCGCTGCCGCCTCCCGCCGCTGCGGCTGGGCGAGGGCCGGTACTTGTTGAGCGTGAGCGTCGCCAATAGCCATCAGGGCATGATCGACGCGCTGCACGGCGCGGTCTGGTTCGAAGTAGTCTGGCGCGACAGCTTCGGCAACGGCGAGCCGTATTCGAGTTCGACTTACGGGCCGGTGCTGACCGCCTCGACTTGGGAGCGCGTCGATTGATCAAACGGGTGCGCAACAGACTCGACTCCCTTTTCGCCGCCGGGGCGGGCCGGGAGGCGGCCGCCGCGAGGGCGCTCTACCTCGATCTGATGAAGCGCGCCCTGCTCAACCTGATCTACAGCGAGCACGAGCGGCGGCTCAAGCCGTTCGACGACGCCTCGCGGCTCGAAGGGCGCGACTGGCCCGCGATGGCCCAGACGATGATCGGCTGGCGGCGGCTGGAGAATCTGCAACGCTGCGCGGAGGACGTTCTGGCGCGGCGCGTCCCCGGCGACTTCGTCGAGACGGGGGTCTGGCGCGGCGGCGCGATCATCTTCATGCGCGCCATCCTGAAAGCCTACGGCGTCGCGGATCGCTCGGTCTGGGGCGCGGACTCCTTTCAGGGCCTGCCCGCCCCCGACGCGCGGGACGCCGGCAGCGTGGCGCAGACCTACGAGGAACTCTGCGTCCCGCTCGACGAGGTGCGCGCGAACTTCGAAAAGTACGGCCTCCTCGACGAGCAGGTACGCTTCCTCCCCGGCTGGTTCAGCCACACGCTGCCGCAGGCCCCGATCAAAAAGCTCTCCCTGATGCGCTTGGACGGCGACCTCTACGAATCGACCTTCACGGCGCTGACGAGCCTCTACCCCAAGCTGTCGCGCGGGGGGTACGTGATCGTGGACGACTACGGCACGCTGCCGTCGTGCCGTCAGGCGGTCGAAGACTACCGGCGGGCCGAGTCGATCACGGAGGAGGTGATCCCGATTGACTGGACGGGCGTCTATTGGCGTCGCACCTAGAGGAGGAAGATGCGCTCAATCGCAGATCAGTTTCACGAACTCTATTACGAATCGTGGGTGTGGCGGAACACCTACTGGCTCGGCGTCGAGACGCTGAAGTGCCCGCTCGACCTCTGGGTTTATCAGGAGATACTTTTCGAGCTGCGCCCGCGCTTCGTCGTCGAGTGCGGCACGGCCGCGGGCGGCAGCGCGCTCTTTCTCGCCTCCGTGTGCGACCTGCTGGGGGGCGGGGAGGTCGTCACCGTGGACGTGGCGGAGCGGCCCGGCAGGCCGGCGCACGGCCGGATCACGTACCTGCACGGCTCGTCCGTGGCCGAAGATGTCGTGGGCCGGGTGAAGGGGGCGGTGGCGGGCGGCGGGCCGGTGCTGGTCATTCTCGACTCCGACCACGGCCGGGATCACGTGCTCCAAGAGCTGCGCCTCTACGGCGAGATCGTGACGCCGGGGAGCTACCTCATCGTCGAGGACACGAACGTCAACGGCCACCCCGTCTCCGAGCTGCACGGGCCGGGGCCGATGGAGGCCGTCGAGCAGTTCCTGAGCGAGACCGACGAGTTCGCCCCCGACCGGGAGCGCGAGAAGTTTTTCCTGACCTTTAACCCGAAAGGCTTCCTGAGGAAGAAAGAGAAGTGAGGTGTGAGCGCAGGCCCGACCGCCGGTGGCGTCCTGGTTTGAATGAAGGCGCGGGGCTGAGCACGCCGCGGGTAGTAATTGCCACGGGCGGAGTTTCGTTTCACGCGGCATGCCCGTTAGCGCCCAGCAGGCGTTCAAACTCCTTCCTCACTACGGGGTAGCATTCGCACGACGCGGCCTCCAGCCCCCTGCGGTCGAGGACGGTGACGTGCCCCCGCCGGTACCTGATCAACCCCGTGTCCTGAAGCCTGCCCGCCGCCTCGGAGACGCCCGCCCGCCGCGAGCCAAGCATGACGGCCATGAACTCGTGCGTCAGCTCCAAGTCGCGCCCCGCCGCCCGGTCGCAACTCATCAACAGCCACCGCGCCAGCCGCCCGTCGAGCGGGTGCACCTTGTTGCAGGCGGCGGTCTGCGCGATCTGGACGATGAAGGCTTGCGTGTAGCGCAGCAATAAATCCTGCAACCGCCCGCCCTGCTTGAACTCCCGCCGGAGCACGTCCGAGGACGCACGCACGCCGTCGCCCGGCAGTTGCACTATCGCTTCGTGCGGCGTGGTCACGCTGCCCAAGACGACGTTGATGCCGAACACGCCTTCGTTACCGACGACGCCCACTTCGACGCTCCCGCCGTCGGTAAAAGTGGCGATGACGGACACCGTCCCGCTGTTGGGGAAGTAGACGTGCGAGACCGGGTCTTGCGGGTAGTAGAGCACGTCGCCGCGCGACAGCGGGACGGGTTCGAGGTGGGGCGACAGGCGTTCGTATTCTTCCGGCGGTAGCTGTTTGAGTATCCGGTTGGCGGTCGGCGGGCCGTTTGCTGATAGTGCAGACATGAGCAATTTCCTTATGCCTTAGAGCCGTTAGCGGTCGGCATAAGGATAGGTTGCTAAGCTACATTTATGTCGAATGTTGATCTCTGACTACTTGGCGCATTATAGCATCTAGGGGGGGGACAGTACGCCACGGTACTGAGTACGGTGCAGGGCATATACTCCTCGACCGCTTTGCTAGAATAACCGGCTTTTTAAAGACAAAAGGTTCGGTCGGGGCGAAGGGACGAGCGCGATGAATAGAGCGGAAAACCGCCGCACCATACTCTTGGCCGAAGAGGACGACGAGACGCGCCCCCTCCTGAAGGCGAATCTACAGACCGACGGCTACCGCGTGTTGCTGGCAATCGACGAAGAAGACGCTTTCGACAGGGTGGGCGGCGGCGGGGGCGCGGAGGCGGACTTGGTGCTCATCAACCTCGTCGGCAAAGCACCGGAAGCCGCGCTGGCCGTGGGGCGCAGGATACGCGCGCACGTGAAATACGACGGGCACACGCCGCTCGTCGTGATGGCGGAGAAGTACGGCAAGGACGTGGAAGGCACGGACGTGAACGTCGGCGGCAACGACTGGATCACCTACCCGGAAGACCACGACCAACTGCGGAACCTACTCGCCCGCCTGCTCAACCCGCCGGCAAATTAGGACGCCACCCTAACCGCCACTGACCGCGATCACGATGTCCTGAAAGCTCAGGTAGTCCGCGCGCCCGCACCACGAGCCGTGGCGGATCGGCTCGGCTATCTTCAGGCCGGCCTTCTCGTAAAGGCCCCTCACGAACGCCTCCGGGTAGGCGATGGCGTCTTCCGGCCGGCGCGCGTTGATCGTGCGGTAGCCCGGCCCGCGGTGTTCAAAATTATACGTGCCCTTCCCGGCGTCGATGAGCGCCGTCGATTCGTCGTTCAGCAGGAAGAAGGTCACGAGGCAGCGGCCGCCGGGCCGCAGCACGCGGGCGATCTCCGACAGGTAGTGTTCCACGTCGGCGGGCAGCATGTGCGTGAAGACCGAGGCGAGGAAGACCAGATCGAACGTCGCGTCGCCGTACGGGAAGCGAAACTCCGACGGCCTGCGCGCGCCCTTCGGGTTGTACGGGCCGTTGTGGAGGTCGGCCACTCGGAAGTCGAAGTTGGGGAACGGCGTCGTGATGTTCTCCCGGCACCAAGCGACGGCCGTTTCCGAAACGTCGAACCCGTGGTAGCGGCCCGCGGCGCTCAGGTAGCCCGTGAGCGGCACGGCCATGCGGCCAGACCCGCAGCCGACGTCCAGAACCGTCTCGTCCGGCTTGAGCCGGCACAGCTCGACGAAGTAGCGCAGGAACTCCGCGCCCACCTCCTCGTAGTCGCCCCCGACGTAATCTTGTAAGACCTTCGGGGGCAGGAGCGGCCCGCCGGGCGGCGAGGCGTGCGCGCGGCCGAGCGCGGCCCCGAGCGGGCGTCGCAGAATTTTTCGGGCCAGACTCTTTAACATAGTGCTCCTGACAGTAGGGGCTGAAAATGGTTTGCCGCACGCCCTCACCAGCCGATGAAGCGTCGGACGGCGGCCATCACCTCCGGGTTGAAAGTCTCCTCCCAACTCGTGGCCCAGTTGAGGCGCGCCCCGGCGACGCGGCGGGCGGCGTCGTCCACCGCGCCGAGTGCCTCGACGAGTCCCAGCTTGATGCCGTCGATGGTCGGGGGCGCGGCGATGATGTTCGGCGAGATCGCGGCCATCCGCTCGGCCGTCTTGGTGGCGAACGTGTTGGTCACGGCCACAAGGCCGGCCGCCGCCATGTCGAGCGGCACCATGCTCGGGTGCGGCGTCAGCATCAGGGACAGGCCGAGGTCGTAAGTCGGCAGCACCCTCCGGTAGTCCTCCAGAGTCAACTTGGGCAGCATCTCCAGCCGCGCCCCCCCGCCGAGCGGCACGCTCTTGAACTTATTGATCGCGCCCATGCCGTGGAACTCCCACTGGCGGCCGCCGAAGTGGCCCTCGCCGATGGCGGCCCGGAGGGCGAGCACGCCGAGTTCGAACATGTTCCGCTCGTTCTGCGGCTCGGGCCGGGTGTAAAAGAGCAGCCGCCGCCGCGCCCTCGCGCGCAGCCCGTCTTCGCTGATGTCGAAAGCGCGGACGGCGTTCTCGATGACGACGGGCGCGGCCTCCCCGTTCGCGTAAACGCCGATCCGGTGTTCGCGGAAGTAGTCGGCCAGCGTCGCGGTCGAGAAGATCGCGTGGTGGGGGAAGGTGTAGGCCTGCGCGGCCAGCGCGTGGTACGAGCCGGCGGGGAAGATCAGCGGGTCGTACTCCTGAATCAAGTAGATGAACTTCTCTTGGCCCAAGTCTCGCGCGGCGCGGTGCGCGACGTGGGCCATCCACCACCCGATGGCGATGAAGCGGTCGTGCGCGCTGACCTCCAACTCGGCGGCGCGGTCGAAGACGTAGGCGCTCTCGACGTCGGCGAAGAGCTCTCGGAGCGTGTCGTAGTCGGCGCTCTGGCGCGGCCACTCCGACGGCCTGTAGTCGCACTCGTCGATGATCACGAGGCGCACCGCGTAGCCGGCGCGCTTCAACTGCAAGGCGAGTTGGTAAACGCTCAGGTAGCCCGCGAACACGTAGCGGAAATCCACCGCGTGCACGAGCAGGTTGACGCGCCGCCCGGCCGGCGGGGAAACGCGCAGCCTGAGCGGCGCGATCTTCTGCGCGGCGAAGTCGGCGGACGCGCCCGCGTCAAGCTCCGGCGGCGCGGCGGGCGTGGGCTGCCCCGGCGTCGCCCCGGCCAGATAAGCTCGGTTCGAGTGGTAATATAATTTGAAGAGCCGGACGGCGATGACGACGCGCAGGTTGAACCACTCGCGGCCGAGCGCCTGATGCCCGACCAGCTTGTACCGGATGACCTGACGCACCAACTCCGGCAGGGAAAAGGGAAGACGCCGCATCCGCTTGAGCAGCGCGCGCCTCCGGGCCGCGGCCCCCCCGAACCTCAGACCGAGCACCCCGGCGAGCAAGCTGACCCTGACCGGCATGTCGTAGTAGGAGCGGTACACGGGCGTGAGGTAATGGCCGAAATCCGTCGCCCCGCGCAGGAACAGCTTCAGCAAGTAGGCGATTGACAGAAACTCCTTCCGGAACGTGATCGGCGCGGGGATGCAATGGCCGATGACGTTGCCCTGATGCTGGCGGTAGGCGTAGAGGGGGCGATCAACGTAGCCGATCCGGCCTTTGGTCAGGGCGACGCAGGCGATCCAGTTATCGTGGTAGAGGCCGACGTTCATCCGGGGGAAGGGCAGCAAGTCCGGGAGCAGGCCGGAGCGAAAAACGATGGCCGCGCCGGTCACGGTGTTGGCGAGGAGGAGCGTCTCCAAGTCCGTGTAGTTGTTCCGGCGCGTAGTCCAGTAGGTGCACGACAGGGTCTCGCCCTCGCGCGTCACGATGTCCATGTCGGAGTAGACCATCTGGACGTCGTCGGCCCGAAACTCCGCCAAGCACGACGCGAGCTTGTCCTCGTACCACTGGTCGTCCTGATCCGAGAGGGCGATGAAGTCGGCCGACGCGGGCGCGAGCCTCAGGCAGCGCTCGAAGTTGCGGTAGAAGCCGAGGCGCGCGGGGTTTCTGAGAACGCGGAAGCGCGCGTCTTGCGCCGCGATTCTCTCCACCTCCTCGAAGGTCGCCGGATCGGAGTGATCGTCGCTGACGATGCACAACCAGTTGCGGTGCGTCTGCCCGGCGATGCTCTCGATCTGCCGGGCGAAGAGATCGAGCGGAGGGTTGTAAGTGGTCAGGCAGATCACCACGAACGGCTCGCCGGGCGCGGGGCCGGTCGCGGCGGCCAAATCGGCGGGCCGCTCGTCCGGCTCGCGCGCGATCAAATTGAGCGTCCCCAGTTGCGCTTCCGACTCGCTGCCGTCGGCCAAGACGGCGCGCAGGGAGAGCGCGACTTGCCGCGGTTCGTCGATCTCCGCGAAGGGCAGGGCCGTCCAGAAGCCGCTCGTCAAGCTCAAACCCGCGCGATCCTCGCCGCCGGCCGACTGCTCCGCGAACACGTCCGGCGTGGCTAGCGAATGGTTGACGACGTGGTGCGCCGCGCCGTCCACGAGCACGCTCAGCTTTTTGATCCTCTTCCGTGGGTGGTAACACCAGCCGCTCAGGTGGAACAAGTTCCCTCTGCCGACCGCGAACGGCTCGGAAAGGTCTGCGTCGATTCCCCAGCGCAGCTCGCCGGCCTCGCCGCCGGCGCTCGCCGCGCGCCCGCGGCGGCCGCTTCTGAGTCTCAGCAGGGCGCTCTTGACGTACGCGCGCAGCAGGCCCGGGAGCAGCCTGCGCCACAGCGGCCAGAGCACGCGCGTCAGCAGCTTGAAGCCGAAGCTGGCCTTGATCTCTTCCAACTCCGACTTGAGCCGCTCGTGCGCCGCGACGGTACTCTCGTGCTCGGCGCGCAGCCTGTCGATCTCACCCGGCGTCTCGCGCGGCAGTTCTTCCTGATGAGCCGGGCGGCCCGGATCGATCTCCCGCCGCCGGGGGCGCTCATCGCCGACCTCGCCCGCCGGCCCGGAGCCGAATCTGCCGCCCGTGTCTTTCATCATCCGTTCCGGCGCTCGTGCCGGGTCGCGCCCGGCCTCACCGACAGCGGCCGCGCGCCGGGCAGCTTCTCGCGGCATTGCTCGGCGAGCTGCGGCGAAAGGGCCGCCACCTCCGAGCAGAGCGGCAGCACGGAGGTGAACTGTTCGTAATAAGACTCGAACCCCGGCGGGTGGTACGGCGTCCCCAACTCCTGATAAAGAGCCGGCAGACCGGCCGCGTGCGCCGCGCTGATCATAATCATCGCGCCGGGGTCGGGCGTGATGACGTGGATCGGCGCGGCCCGCGAGCGGCGCAGGTACTCTCGGCCTTGCCCGTGGTAGCGGGCGGCCACGCCGGTCGCGATCTGCTGCGCCCGGCGGCGGACGACGTAGCGCGAGGGCGGGAAGATTTGCAACAGCCGGCGGGCCAGCATGCGCCCCGTGTCGAGCGAAGTCCGCACTTGGGCGGGCGCGATGGAGGCGATCGGCACCCCCTCGTCGAGGAGGCGCAGGTAATACTGGTCTTGCGGCCCGTGCGGGTACATCAGCAGCACGGAGACCTCGTGGCCGGCGCGCCGCAGCTGCGTGGCGTAGGCGACGAGCGTCTCGTCGGCCCCGCTGATGGGGCCCATGAACTGGCTCTTGCCCAGAATGATCTTCATCGCCGACCCCGGCTTGGTGATGGGCGCGCGCCGCCCCTGACCGCCCGCCACTCGCGGGGCGCGTGTTGTAATAAGAAGCGCAGACTCGAAGGGCTGGCCACGCGCGCGACCCCGGCCGGGAAGAGGCGCAAGGCGGCGAGACAGTTTCTTTGCGCCTGAAGGGGCAGCCCCGCGGCGAGGGCGCGCCACGTCTCCCAGAGCAGGTGCTTAGCCATGTTGTCCGAGAAGCGCCGCCAACTCTCGTGCCGCCTGCCGGCGGGGGCCTCGGCCGCGCGGGGCAGCCTGAGCCAGTGGCGGCGGAATTGGCGGGCGCTGAGCCTGACCAAGTCGGCCGCCCGCGAGGTGCCCTGTCCCGTGCCCGGCGTCGATCTGCGCCAGATCATGACGGGCCGCTCCTCGGCCAGCACCGCGTATTGTTCGGAGAGCCGCACCCACAAATCCCAATCGTCAATTCCGCTGATGCCGTCGTCCAGGAGTCCGACGCCGTAGAGGCAGGAACGGCGAAAGACCGCCGCCCCGCAGGGCACGAAGTTTTGCGTCAGCAACTCCCAGAAAACGTCCCCGCGCGGACAGCGGGCCGGGTAGAACTCGCCGGTCGGCGCGCCCGACTGCCGGCCGATCAACGCTTGGCCGTAGATGAAGCCCGCCTCCGGGGCCGAGGCGAGGGCGTCGACCTGCCCGTCGAGCGAGCCGGGCAGCCGCACGTCGTCGTCATCGAGGAAGGTCAGGTAGTCGCCGCGACTCGCCAAGAGGCCGATGTTGCGCGCGCCCGCCACCCCCTGATTACGCTCGGCCCGCACGTAAACGATCCCCGAGGCGGCGCGACAGACGCGCTCCGTCTCATCCTCCGAAGCGTCGTCCACCACGATCACCTCGACCTCGCCGCGTGCGCTCGCACGCGCGCTCTCAATCGCGCGGGCGAGCAAGCGCGGCCGGTTGTGCGTAGTGATGATGACACTTACCCTTGGCACGGATTCATCGATCAAAGCGAGTCGAGTCCGGGGGCCGGGCGTAGCGAGTCGGGCCGTCGGCCGGCATTAAAAATGCGCGGGCGGTTTTCACGGCCCGCGGCTCGCCGAAAAAATTTCAGATCGGGGAGTGCCTCCTACCGCGCGGAGAGCTGCCGATACAATTTTTTGTAAGCCCCGGCACGCATCGCCCGCAAGGGGTTCAGCCGCACGGCGGCGGCCGCGTTAGCCAAGGCGAACCCGTACGCGCCTTCCGGCAGACGGCGCGCGGCGTTCGAGAGCAGCGTGTCGGCTATGCGGTTGACGGCCCGGCGGCGCAACTGCCTGCGGAGCGCG
>DATCVD010000363.1:0-2816 GCA_036567125.1 Pyrinomonadaceae bacterium
TCGCGCGCCGCGCCGGCTTGGAGCGCGAGGCCGACGCCTTCCGCCTCGTCTATTCGGAGGGCGACGCGCTGCCCTCGCTCGTCGTGGATCGCTACGCGGACGTGCTCGTCCTGCAAACGCTCTCGCAGGGCACGGAGGCGCTGAAGACCTTGCTCGTCGAGCTGCTGGTCGAGGAGCTGCGGCCGCGCGCCGTCGTCGAGCGCAACGACGTGCGCGTGCGCCGGCTCGAAGGTCTTGAGCTGAGCGCGGGCGTCCTCTACGGCGACGCGCCGGGCGACCTTGAGGTCGTGCAGCACGGCGTGCGCTTCAGCGTCGCGCCGCTCGGCGGGCAGAAGACCGGCGCGTTCCTCGATCAGCGCGAGAACCACGCCGCCGCGGCCCTCGTCGCGCGCGGCCGCGCGCTCGACTGCTTCACCTTCAACGGCGGCTTCGCGCTCGCCATGTCCGCCCGGTGCGAGAGCGTCACGGGCCTCGACATCTCCGGCGAGGCCATCGGCGCGGCGCGGCGCAACGCCGAGCTGAACGGCGCGACGAACGTCGAATTCAGCGAGGCGAACGTCTTCGACGCGCTGCGCGAGTTGCAGGAGGCGGGCGCGCAGTTCGACACCGTCGTCCTCGACCCGCCGGCCTTCGCCAAGAACCGCGCGTCCGTGCCGGCGGCCGCGCGCGGCTACAAGGAGATCAACCTGCGCGCGCTCAAACTCCTCGCGCCCGGCGGCGTGCTCGTCACCTGCACCTGCTCGCACCACATGACCGAGCCGCTGTTCCTCGACCTGCTGCGCGACGCGGCGGCCGACGCGCGCCGCCGCGTGCAGATCGTCGAGCGCCGCGCGCAGTCGTCCGACCACCCCGTCCTCGTCGGCGTCCCCGAAACCTACTACCTCAAGTGCGTCGTCGCGCGCGCGATTGACTAAACAAAGAATCAACCGCAGGGGGCGCGGGGGATCGCAAAGGGGAGACGGAGAGGCTGACCTGAGGTTTCAAGACTCAGAACCTCTCCGTCTCCCTCCGCCGGGCGACGAGAGTTTTCGGTTTCCAGTCGGGACGGGCTGCTTTGCCGAAATACTGAAAAGCAGTTTTTCAGTTTCCGGCTAAAGCAACTCGCTTTGCCGGAAACTTAAGAACTGAACGTCTCTGTGCTGAGTCTTTCCGCCCCGCCCTTAGCTGGTCGAGGTGGTGCTGCGGGCCATCTCGGCGAGGCGGCGGGCGTCGGTGAAGGCTTCGAGGGCGCGGAGGAGTTGCGGGTCGGAGTCGAGGAGCGTGCGCTGGCCGGCCTCTTGGCCGTAGGCGGCGGTGACGATCTCGTCGCGCAGGCGCAGGCGCGCGTAGTCGAGATCGCCTTCCAGCTGCGCGACCGTCAGGCCGAGCGTCGCCGACTCTTTGCGGACGTAGGCGCGGAAGGCTTCGAGGACGCGTTCCGTCACGGCGAAGTCGGCGGCGCGCGGCTGCTCGCCGTACTGCACGCGCTCGACGCGGTAGTTTTCGAGGCCGGGCACTTGACCGGCCGTCAGCTCGCGCGTGAAGAAGAAGGCTGCGTCGAAGATGCGCGCGCGCGCGGGGCGGGTGAGGTCGAGCGGCTTGACCTCGATGTCGGGCGTGATGCCGTGGCCGCCGTAGAAGACGCGGCCGGCCGCGGTCGTGACGGGCGGCCCCGCCGGCTTGGCTTCGGGCGAGGGCGTCGCGCGCGGCCCCTCGTCGGCGGGGTGCTCCTCGGCCCGCGTGGGCGAGATCGGCGTTTCGGGCTGCGGCTCGTCGTCGGCGTCGTGGCGGACGTAGTAGTCGTAGATCGACCCGGACGAGTAGTCGCGCTGGATCGAGCGGCCGTAGGGCGTGTAGTACTTCTGGGTCGTGAGCGTCAGCCCGCAGCCCCACGGCTTGAGTTCGAAGACGTGCTGGACGAGGCCCTTGCCGAAGGTGCGCTCGCCGACGAGCAGCCCCCGCCCGTGATCCTGAATCGCGCCCGCGACGATCTCGGAGGCCGAGGCCGAGTTGCGGTTGACCAAGACGACGAGCGGCCCCTGCTCCCGCGGCGCGTCGTACTCCGTGTTCTTATAGACGACCGTCTCGCCGCCGTTCTCCGTGCGCCCCTTGACGGAGACGATCTTCTGGCCGCGCGGGAGGAACTGGCCCGCCACCTTGATCGCCTGCTGCAACAGCCCGCCGGGGTTGTTGCGCAGGTCGAGCACGAGCTGGCGCATCCCCTGCTCTCCGAGTTCCGAGAGCGCCTGCTCAAGCTCGTCGCCGGTCGTCTGCGTGAAGCCGCCCGTGAGCGCGACGTAGCCCGTGCCCGGCCGGATCATGAAGGCCGTGCGGATCGAGGGCAGCGGGACGGCGTCGCGGACGATGGTGAAGTAGAGCGGCGCTTGCGAGCCGGCGCGCTCGACCTTGATGCGGACTGGCTCGCCGCGCTCGCCGCGCACGGCCCTCGACACCTGATCGCTCGTCCACCCGCGCGCGTCGCGCCCGTCCACCTCGACGATGCGGTCGCCGTAGCGCAACCCCGCGCGCCCGGCCGGCGTGTTCTGCACGACCGCTTGGACGTAGACGGCGTCGCGGCGGCGCAGGATCGAGACGCCGATGCCGTAGAACTTTGATTCGTGATCCTGACGCAGCCGGTCGAAGTCGGCCTTGGTGAAGAAGTTGGAGTGCGGGTCGAGCGTCGAGAGCATCCCTTGGATGGCCGACTGCGTGGCCTTCTCGTAGTCGATGTCGTCGGCGTAGTTCGCGGTGACGAGCGAGACGGCCTCGTCGTAGTCGCGCTGGACGGCCGTCTCGGTCGCGGCCGCGGCCCGCCCGGCCTGCTCGGCCTTCGCCGC